>JAYYTT010000104.1:0-3939 GCA_036344375.1 Acidobacteriota bacterium
GATTGGCTTAGTTAACGCGTTGTTGTCGGAAAATACTTGGGAAATGCATGCACCCGGCCCATTGGGACTTCCCGGAGGTTATCCAGTGAGTATCGGCGACGGCAAAATCGCGGTCTCTTCGATAACAGACTTGTCGCTTGATGAGGCAATTTCTATTAATGAGCAATCTCATCAATTCGACGGAATTGCAAGAATCGAAGAAAATGGTGCGGTGGTGCTTACTGAGGCAGCAATCGGTGTAATGCGGGACAGCTTGGGATACGACAATGGAATAGTTCAGCCGACAGAGGTGGACGATCAGGCCAATGAACTGGCGAGGTGTTTCAGTGAATATGCGCGGCGACTCGATGTTGACGTAGGGGCGTGTTCGGTATGACCTGCGGTGGCTGTTGACTGGGGTTGATTGAGGGGGAGGACGTGGTGAGTGGATTGGAGGGGAAACGAGTTCTGGTGACTGGAGGTGCGAGTGGGATCGGGGCCGCCACCGTCGAGCGTTTCATATCGGAGGGTTCCGCTGTCTGTATTCTTGATATGGATGCCGAAGCTTGCGAGCGGACCAAGAAGGACCTAGACGGGCTAGCTGATTTCGTGGTTTGTGACGTTCGCGACAGAGAAGCTGTAAGGAATGCTATCCGACAGGTAGTGGCCCACGTTGGCGGGATCGATATTCTGATTAATAACGCCGGTGTTAGTGTGCGGCACGAATTCCTGGAAATTACGGCAGAGGAGTGGGAACAAGTTCTGAGTGTGAATCTAACGGGAGCCTTTCATGTAGCCCAGATAACAGCTCGGCAAATGGTTCAAGCAGGCCAAGGGGGAGTGATTCTTAACACAGCTTCAACGAATGGTATCGTCGGCTACCCTTATTACGCCGATTACAATGCCAGCAAAGCGGGTGTGATTGCACTGACTAAATCGATGGCGCTCGAGTTGGCTCCGGCCATTCGTGTAAATGCGATTGCTCCTGGGTACGTGATGACGCCCATGCAAAAGCGTGAATACTCAGAACAGATGCTTGAGCAAGTTAACGCCAAAATCCCTATTCAGCGACACGCGAGCCCAAATGAAGTTGCCAGTCTGTTTACCTTCCTTGCGTCTGATGAGGCGGCGTACCTTACGGGTCAAGTTTTTACTATCGACGGGGGCGAGATTGCGGGTGGATTGGCGAGTCGCTAACCAGCTTAAGCCTGGCCACGGCACTTGAAGACGGAAACGCCACAATGAGCCACGGTACCAAGAAATCGAAAGCGCTTTTCGAACGGGCACTGGGTGTGATGGTTGAAGGTGGAAGCTCGCCTTCCCGCGGCCCTGCAAACTACGGGGACTACCCGCTTTTTATCGAACGCGGCTCCGGTTCACGCATCTGGGACGTCGATGGAAACGAGTACATCGATTGGATGCTCGCTTACGGGGCCTTGCCGCTTGGCCATGCTCATCCGTCTGTCGTCGAAGCAATCACCGGGGCCGCATCTGAGGGCAGCTTGCTGGCAGCAGCTACAGAAATTGAAATCGAAGTGGCTGAGTTGATTGCTGGAATGATTC
This sequence comes from Acidobacteriota bacterium, assembly GCA_036344375.1. Lineage (GTDB taxonomy): Bacteria > Acidobacteriota > UBA890 > UBA890 > UBA890 > UBA890. Next base: position 1,543 of record JAYYTT010000104.1, read on the forward strand.
CTGGTGCGGAGAAAGTTCGTTTCGCCAATACGGGAACCGAGGCGACTATGGCTGCGATTCGTTTGGCGCGCGGCATGATGGGCCGTCCAAAGTTTATTAAGTTCGAGGGGCACTACCATGGCTGGTATGACGATTTTCTTGTCAATAGCCACCCCCAACCGTCGGTTGCGTTCGGTCACCGAAACGATCCGGTAAAGATCGCCGACAGCTCCGGACTTAACCGTCACGCCCTCGATGACACCATCGTCGTACCGTGGAACGATGCAACTGCGATTGAACGGGCTGTAATCGACAATCGCGGGCAGATTGCGGCAGTGATTACAGAGGGCATTATGGCCAACATTGGGGTGATACCACCCCACGATGGCTACCTGAGCTTGCTTCGTGAAATTACGCGCGACAATAATGTTTTATTGATTCTCGACGAGACAGTGACTGGATTTCGTATAGCGCCGGGTGGGTGCCAGGAATACTTCGACGTTGAGGCGGATATTGTTACCTTCGGCAAAGGTGTTGGTGGTGGAATGCCGGTGGCGGGGTTTGCCGGGAGGTCCGATTTGATGCAGGGATTGGAATGGGGCGGAGTGCTTCATTACGGCACCCAAAACGCGTCGCGCCTAGGCATGTTTGCAGCAGCAGCCAACCTGCGAGAATTGATCAAGGATGACGCTGCTGCGTTTACTCACTTGTGGCATATTGGCGAGACGCTTTGTACGGGGTTGCGAGAGCTGTTTGCAACCGAGGGTGTAGCCGCCATTGTTCAGAATGTTGGTCCGATGTTGCAGATCATGTTCACGGACCAGGAACGAATTACTGATTTCCGCGAGTTTTGTGCGCATGTTGATCGCGTTGCCTACCAACATTTTGTCTGGAAGTTATTCGACCATGGTATCTACATGAGCCCGTCGGCAGCCCTTCACTCTGTCGCCTGTGTGGCACACAGCAACAATGATGTTTCGTCTACGTTGACCGCTACCGCGGAGGCAATCAGCGGGTGAAGGGAAAGGTCGCCGTCGTAACGGGTGCGGCCTCCGGAATTGGCTTAGCAACGGCAGAAGCTTTTGCTAGTGAAGGAGCATCCGTTGTTGCGGTTGACATCGATCCTTCTGGAGCTTTGCTGGCAGACCGAATCTCGGCGGGAGGTGGGTTGGCCTACTTCGTTGAGGCTGATTTGACGAGCCAGGATGATTGCGCCGCTGTGGCTGAAACTGTCCAGCACGTTTACGGTGGGGTTGATGTTCTAGTTAACAACGCTGGCGTTATCCATCGGGCGACGATTCTAGATACTAGCGAAGCAGACTGGGACCGTTTGATGGACGTTAATGTGAAAACGATTTATCTGCTTTCCCGAGAAATCATTCCACTGATGGTCCAAAGAGGGGGTGGCGCAATCATTAACACGGCGTCCGGTTGGGGTTTGGCCGCTGGTCCGCGAGCTGCTGCGTATTGCGCTTCAAAGGGCGCGGTTGTGCAACTGACTAAGGGAATGGCGATTGATCACGCCCGCGACGGAGTCCGAGTCAATTGCGTGTGTCCAGGTGACGTCGACACCCCGATGCTCGAGGCGGAGGCCAAAGGGCTCGATGTGCCACGGGAACAATTTCTTGCCGAGGCCGCTGAAAGACCGATGGAACGAGTTGGTTCTGCATCGGAGGTCGCCGCATCGATCCTGTATTTGGCGGCCAAAGAATCGGCGTTCATTACTGGGACTTCGCTCGTGATTGATGGTGGAGGGCTACTTGGCTGAGTATCAGTTCAAGTAATGGGCCTTGTGTTCTTCGATCGTCCGGTCTTTTATTAAGCCCTTCTACGGTAGTCAAACAGCAACTCATTGGGGGCTTACTATGAGATTAGGTTTCGTTCAATTATCCCGCCGTTATTTCAGCAGCGTTCTGTGTGCCTGCTTCCTGATCGTCGCGGTTTCTTGCAGTGGAGATGATGAAACCATCGAGACACCCGAGGAACTCACGGCTCGTGCTCAAGCTATCCATGAAAGGGTGCTTACGGCCGACACTCACAAGGATATTTCCGGAAACTTTGCCCCCACTGACGGTTCTGAGGGCGAGGATCCGAATGTTCAAGCTGGTCGTCAGGTGGACTTGCCCCAGATGCGTGAAGGTGGTCTCGACCTGGCTTTCTTTATCGTTTACGTAGGGCAGGGACAGGGCAACCTCAATGACGAGGGCTACACAAATGCACTTGGTGCGGCAATGCGCAAGTTCGAAGGTATTCACCGGATGACCGATGAGCTGTACAGCGACCAGATCGGTCTTGCCACTAGCGCTTCAGAAGCCGAACAGATTGCTGCTGAAGGTAAGTTGGTTGCCGCCATCGGCATCGAAAATGGCTACCCGATGGGTGACGACATTGGACTGATTGCCCGATTCAAAGAACTCG
>JAYYTT010000105.1:0-4046 GCA_036344375.1 Acidobacteriota bacterium
GGAAAGTCTCCTGTCTGGAGCATTTCAGGGAAGCGCTCTTCCGAAGTTCACTCGTCGGTGGCTGATATCCGTCGGGCGCGTTCCGAACTGAAATGGGAGCCGGCAGTGGCGCTTGAAAAGGGATTGAAAGTTACATGCGAAAGCCGATAGTGGTCACCGGCGTCCCGTTAGCATGGTCGTGAGTAGCGGAGGGGACAAGGAACGGTTCTACGACACAATCGCCGACCGGTTTGATGAAGTGGTTAATCGGTACGATTTGGAGCGCCGCTTAGAGATTGTGTTCGATGAGATGCTAGCTAGTGACGTTCTAGCTGGCCGGAAACTCCTTGACGTGGGCTGTGGCACAGGATGGTTTGCTAAGCGTGCCGTATCCGATGGTGCTCATGTCACGGCGTTGGATATTGGTGTCAGGTTGTTGGCAAAGACTCGTGAGAAGTGTGATGCGTCATTGGTAGCGGCCGATGCGTGTCGTTTACCATTCCCTGATGGTGCGTTTGACATCGTGGTGTCCTCAGAGTGCATTGAGCACACGCGAGAGCCTCTCCGGGCATTGGCGGAGATGTGTCGAATCTTGAAAGAAGGTGGCAGTCTGGTGATCACGGTTCCAAACAAGTTTTGGCGGCCTTCTGCCACGTTTGCCGCGATTTTCAAGCTGCGACCTTATGAAGGGCTTGAGAACTGGCTCTGGTGGTGGGAGTTGCGTCGTGGTCTCACTAAGGGACAGGTTCGAATCGTTGCGATGTCCGGATTCCATCTTTTCCCCCCACTTATATCCGCTTCCTGGCCGTTGCTCCGGTCTGTAGATCGTTTCGGTGCAACCATCGGTCCTGTGATGCTTAACTTGGTGGTAAAGGCTGTAAAGTGAGCAATTTGACAGAGATACAGTCGGCACGAGTCGATCGGGCGGCGACCGCCTTGTTGCTTGCCTATATTTGCCTGTTGTCTGTGAGTTGGTCAGGCTTGCCTTTTAATATCCAGTGGGTAGATGTTCTCTTCCCAGCGTTACTCCTCTGCACGATCGCCACGAGACCGTCCTTTCAACTGGCTAGATTCGACGTTGTTGTCCTCGTGTATTTGGCTTCCTCGTTACTTTCGTTGCTCGGGACAACCGGGCTGCAGCAGGGCTTAGTCCAGTTTGCGAAACAGGGTTATCTTGCGCTGCTATACGCGGTGATGGTGATGCTTACTGCCAAGAGTATTTCCCTGGAGCGCATGTCCCGTTGGATGGCAGGCGTTGCAGCCGTGGTGGCTACAATCTGCGTGCTAGCAGTGGCTGTTTACTACGTTTTAGGGATGGCCGTGCCACTTTTAGGGGTGGTGATGCCATTGCCTTATATCGGGCAGTTCTATCGACTTTATGGTGCTTTCCCATCACCTGAGTATTTGGTGAACTTCCTCGCGTTCGCGACGCCCCTCGGCATCCTACAGTTCCTTCGGCCTGATGCTGTTTCCCAGCGGCGTTATTGGGGGATAGGGCTTGCCATGATTATTATCGCCGCCATCTTCACCGCTGGTCATGGCATCGTTGGTCTCGTGGCAGCGGCGACCTTCAGCCTCGCGCGAGCATGGAATAATCGCCACCCGAGACTAATCGCTGGGGCCGTGATCGGGACCGTAGCTTTGTTCATAGTGGTTAATATGCTCCTGGTTGTGGCGGTCCGTGATCTGCAAGTCGCTACCTCCCACAACATGACCCTGGAACCGCCCGCGTACCCCTATGCATTCCATGACGAAAAAGTTGGTGCCCCCCAAATTAGCCTAGAGCTGACTTACAATTTGATGGGTTATTGGCTGCTTAAGGAGATCGCCTGGGACGCGTTCCTTGAGAAGCCCTTGCGAGGTATTGGGCTGGGATCATTTCATGATGAAACGCGCCGGGCAGCTAGTGAGGGGCGCATCGCTCCTGAATATCGCGAGCACGATCCACATTCTACCTGGCTTGGACGAATGGCAGAAACGGGGATCATTGGCACCGTGGCCCTAGTGATGCTTTGGTTTGTCATGTTACGACTTGCGTACGGGATGGTTGTGGCAGGTGGGCCTCAGGCTGACGTCGTTTTAGCCTTGGCCGCCGGTCTCATCGCTGTGTTGGTTAATAGCCCGAACGTTGATGTCATGAACTTCCGCTTCATTTGGTTGGCTTTCGGGGCATTGCGCGGTGCGTCTATCCGTGTTTGAAGTTATTAACTCAGTGTTTCGAAGCTTGCGGGTTGGACGTCGACGGGCGATTCAACTCCTTGCCATCATGGCGATCGTCACTGCTCTGGCGATTCTCGCTCGCTGGCCGGTGACCACCTCTATAGGAATCGATTATCGGGTAACGGTTAAGCAGCTAACTCTGTTTGAAAAGGCCGTCGCATTTGTTAGTCGAGATCTCGAAATGCGTCGTTTAATGAGGGAAATTGCAGGAATCGGGGGGACACCGGAGCAGCGGTTACTTCGGATGTACGAATGGGTGAACGTCAATGTTCATCCGGTTCCGCCGGGCTTACCAATTGTCGATGATCACGTGTTGTACATATTCGTGCGCCGATACGGAGCCATTGATCAACGAGCGGAAGCTCTCGCTGTGTTGGCAAGCTATGACGGTATGCCGGCGACAACCCTGGCACTTGGGAAGGATCCGAACCACAAATTGATCCAGTTGACCGTTGTTCACCTTGATGGGCGCCTCGTAGTTCTTGACATAAATAATCGAATCGCGTTCCGTAAGTTATCAGGCGAACTGGCCGCAATTGAGGATTTGCGGGCCGACGCGTCGATCATCCGAAGGGTCGGAGAGGGCATCGTCGTCGATGGTGCCCCCTATCACGAGCATTTCCAGCTGCTCGGCGAAGTAGATCTTAGCTTTGTGCGCATGGAAGCTCAGAGGTTCTGGCCGAGACTAAGGAACGAGCTGATCGGCAGCTTGTTCAGCCAGTAGAAAACTCCTTTGAGCCGGCAGCAGTTGAACCTGCGGGTTGTTCCGATGGGTAAATAAGCAGCCAGGTGGTCAATGGGCGTAGTATCCTGCAGGCGGATGTCTCGGACCGACTCGAACCCGACACGCCATAAGCGCCAATTGGAATGGATGAAGACTTCCCGACCTGCCGTACTAATGGTGACCGGTGCCTACTATCCGGAGTTGAGTGGCGCTGGTCTTCAGTGCCGTGCACTAGTGCAGCGACTGCGGGACATGGTGGACTTTACGGTCCTAACAACGACTGCTGATCGCTCACTGCCGGCGACGGATGTCCAAGACGGTGTAGTGGTTCAGCGAATATTCATCGACCCTTCTAGTTGGTGGTCAAGGGCCTCTGCCATTGGACGTTTCACGCTTGCATTCATCCGCGTGTGGCGACGATCCTCGATAGTCCATCTTCACGGCTTCTCTCAAAAGTCGATCCTATTGATTTGGCTGGCATTGATCACCCGGAAACAGATTGTGATCAAACTCACCTCAATTGGGCATGATGACCCAGTTTCAATCAAGGGTAGGGGCAAATTTGCCTACTGGTGTTTCACACGGGCGGCTATATTCTTTGCTGTCAGCCCGCGGTTCCGAGATCTTCACGAGGCTGCTGGTTTACCATTAAGCCAACTGCGGGTGATTCCCAATGGTGTGGACCTTGAGCGCTTCTGTTCATCGTCTAATGACGATCGCAACACACTGCGAGAAGAATTGTCGGTCTCAAAGCGAAGTCCCATCGTGCTATTTGTTGGCTTTTTTTCCCAGGAGAAACGTCCCCATCTCCTGTTCGAGGCATGGGCGAATATCGAACGATCGACAGTTCCTGAGACGACGCTATTACTGGTCGGGGCCACCAAGTCTTCCTATTACGAAGTCGATGAGACCCTCGCCGAACGTATTCGAAACCAGGCTATCGACCTTGAACTAGAAGGCCGTATTCATTTCATCGAAAGCACGGATGAAATTGAACGTTTCTATCGAGCTGCCGATGTTTTCGTGTTGCCATCAGTTCGCGAAGGGTTGCCGAATGTTTTACTTGAGGCGATGGCTAGTGGGGTAGCCTGTATCGCGACTCGACTCACGAACGTTACAGACA
>JAYYTT010000106.1:0-4063 GCA_036344375.1 Acidobacteriota bacterium
GATCCGTAACATTGGTCACTCGTGCCGGATCTTGGCCGGAGCGTGTGTATACCGTAACCACCTCGCCAGAACCCAGTTCGTGGATCATCGACCCAACGCGGGTCGCAACCCGGTCGGTCATCTCTAGGCGAGAGCCTTCCGGCAAGGCAACATCAACACTGAAGAGACCCTGGTCTTCTCGCGGAATAAACTCCATCGGAATCCCCAGCGCCATCTGGAACGTGGCCCCCGCGGTAATTCCGATAAAAACAAAGACAACAAACTTATGGTCAAGAGCTAAGGACAACCCGGCACTATACCAACGCCTTTGCTTAGGTCTTCCATCGGAACTTTGCGGCCGTAGTAAACGCGAGCTGAGCATCGGTACCACCGTCATCGCAACAATCAGGGACGACAGGAGAGAGAACACCACCGTCCAAGCCTGTTCTTCAAAGAGCTCACCCACTAGCCCCTGGACATAAACGATCGGCAAGAAAACTGAAACTGTCGTCAACGTCGACGCCAGGATCGCAACGCCAACCTCAGAGGCACCCTTAGCTGAAGCCTCATAAGGATCGGCGCCAAGCTCCAAGCGTCGATAGATGTTCTCGATAACAACAATGGCGTTGTCTACGAGCATGCCGGCACCGAGCGCCAACCCTCCTAACGTCATGACATTGAGCGTTAGGTCCTGGAAGTACATCAGCGTGAACGTAGCCAGGATGGATATCGGAATTGCCATGCCGATAACCATCGTCACAGTGATGGAACGTAAGAAAAGGAACAAAACCCCGACCGCAAGCAGCGCACCAAACAAAGCGGCTTCTTCCACCTCTTGGACAGCCGCCTCGATGAATCGAGCCTGGTTTTCAACGACGGTAAACTCAACGTTGGGCAAATCGAGCCCCAGTTGGTCCATGTCGGCAAGCACGGTCTGCACAACGCCGACCGTACTAGCATCAGCCTCCTTGTAGATCGCGATGCCGAGACACTCGACGCCATTGAGCCGCACTATGGTCTCGCGTTCGGAGTACTCAAGAATGACGCGACCAACGTCTTTGACCTGCACAGGAACTCTCAGAGCACCTTCAGTCGCTGTGCCTGTGCCGGCCCCCGCACCTGCTTCGGCAGCAGCACCACTTTCCTCGACAGCTCCAGCACGCTGACCAACGATCAGATTCTCGATCTCAGTGATGTCAGCGAGACGACCCAGCCCTTTTACCTGGTACGACTGATCACCTTCCTCTAAACGACCTCCTGAGACATCCTGGTTAGCCTGTTGGATCTGCTGCACAACCGTACTATCCGTAAGGCCAAAGGCCTCCAGTAGATAAGGGTCAAGGATGACCCGAATCTCTTTTTCAGCATCACCCTCGATCTCGGCTGACGCGACACCATCAAGGGCTTCTAGACGAGGTTTTACTAAGGTGTCGACAGCACCGAACAACTCATCAAGGTCAGCGTAGTCAACTGATGTCACCGCAATGCGCGCCACTGGAAGCGCTTGCGGGTCTTCCTGCGTTACATCGAGGGTTTGAATCTCGTCGTCAGTGCCATACGTACCCATGCGCTTCTGCACATCAAGAAGCGCGAAGTTCATGTCCGTTTCCCAATTAAACTCAGCAACAACGACAGCTTGTCCGGTACGTGTTATCGAATAGACGCGATCGACACCGCTGACAGTACTGATGTCGCGCTCCAGCCTCCGCGTGTAGCGCTCTTCCATCTCCTGCGGAGACTTGCCGGGAACCTTTACGTCGACCGTAATAACCGGTGTTTCTACGTTCGGCAATAGGTCGGTTCCCAGCCCGTCTAGAGAAATCCATCCGAGCAGCACCACGGCAAACGTCGCCATCGCGATGGTGACTGGGTAGCGGGTTGAGAACTCCGGTAGTGACATGTCAGGCCGTCAAATACTTGGGGAGAAAACTTGCCGATTCAGTTGTTCATTCCCCTAGGCCCGCCTTCGCCAGTAACACGAACCTGGGTTCGCGAGCGAAGCGTCTCAAAGTTTCTTGTAATCAGCCGCTCGCCTTCAGAAAGTCCTGCAATCACTTCAACCATCAGGTCGTTCGACAGGCCGGTCTCGATATTCCTCTGCTGCGCACGACCCTCTTCCTCGACAAAAACAACGCTACGGTTTTGCCGACTCAGTACCAGTTCCTTGGGGATGACAATAATGTCAGAGCGTTGCTCCACGACGATGTCCGCTTTGATGAACATCCCAGGCCGAAGGACTAAACCGGGGTTGTCAACCGTGACCTCAACACGAAAAGTGCGCGTCGCCGGGTCGAGAGCCGGATCAAGCACTGATACCGCACCAATAAACGTCTGGTCACGAAAAGCGTAGTTAATGACCCGTACTTCCTGCCCCAGGTCGATGTTCGGCATCTGCGAATTAGGAATCTTCAAGTCGGTAATCACTTGGCTATAGTCAACAACCTGTCCAATCACCGTGTTGGCTTCCACGATGGTCTCTTCAGTCGTATCGACGAGTCCGGTTAGATAACCCAAGATCGGCGCATAGACATCCATCTTCCCGAGCTGGATATGGGCATCAGCAATGTCAGATTCAGCGTCGGCGACAGTTTTCTGCGCTGCCTGTACCTCGGACGCCACCGCCAACCCTTCTTCGAACAACGCTTGCTTTTCGGCCAGGTTGTTCTGGGCATTTTCTAGACCTAGTTGCCGTGACTGCAGCCGAATACCATTGACATATTCCTCACTCTCGATGCGTGCAATGTGATCGCCTCCATTAACGCGGGTGCCCTCAACTGGCTTCTTGCGATTCACACCTTCAACGTAGAAAAGGTCGCCACGAACTTCGACGAGGATGTCGGCACTGCGCGAAGCACGCAAACTGCCCGTCGTTGAAACGAACGACTCTATGGTCCCGCGCGCAACCGGCTGTACGGTAACCGGCACGACAAGATCGACGACGCGTTCGTCCGTCTGGACCTCACAACCACCAACCATCAGCATCAGTAAGAGCAGTAGTGGAAACTGTGGCGACTTCATCTTTCGCACTTCACTTGTCTTTCATCGTGGGGATGGGAGCTGCGGAGTTGCGTTGCTCCATTAAAAGGACCTCTTAACTCTTACACCACAAGCGCTCTCCAGCAATGTCACTCTTGGGAGCTATTACAAATCTTTACAGACAGTTTACGAACACCGAACGTTCCCTAAGAGAACAACAGACTTGGGTGCGGTATCCTCGGAGGAGTAAAGTTTACATGCAGTTGAAGATCCCAGCATGTGAAGGCAGTTTCTCCTGCTCCCCATTGCAAGGCCAATGGACATCCAGATCTCCTCACTGAGCAAAACCTATCAAAAAGGCGCGCGCCCAGCGCTCGACAATCTGAGCCTGCGTATAAGCACCGGCACCTTCGGCCTGTTAGGCCCAAACGGCGCCGGCAAGACAACGCTGATCAAAATCCTGTCGACTCAGATGGAGCCAACAGAGGGTGAAGTAACGATAGATGGCTTGCACATCAGCGCCGGTCGCGGGGAGGTCCGTCAGCGACTCGGCTACTTGCCGCAGCACTTCGGTGCCTACCCGGACTTGACCGCCTTTGAGTTTCTCGACTATATGGCTCGCCTCGCCCACATTCGACCCGGCAATCATCGCAAGCAAGTGGTTGAGGAGGCACTGGAAGCTGTAGCAATGACGAATGTGCGCGACAAGTACACCGGAACGTTCTCGGGCGGCATGAAACGCCGCTTAGGTATAGCCCAGGCGATCCTTGCCGAACCCGAGTTCTTGATCGTCGATGAGCCCACGGTGGGCTTAGATCCGGAAGAGCGGATCCGATTCCGCAAGATCCTCGGTCGATTGAGCCGCGATCGCGCCATCCTAATCTCGACTCACATCGTCGGCGATATCTCAAGCACCTGCGAAGATATTGCCGTGCTCAACTTTGGCCGACTATTGTTTCATGGTTTACCAGAGGACCTGGTAAGGCACGCCGAAAACAAAACCTGGACGCTGAACGTCGACGACGCAGGGTTCGCCAAGGTACAAAAAGACTGGCACGTTGTCACCGTCACCCCGGTGGGTGATGACCTGACAGTTCGAATTGTCGGA
>JAYYTT010000107.1:0-9279 GCA_036344375.1 Acidobacteriota bacterium
CCCTTGAGATCTTCACGGTCAGCAAATGCAATCGAGTGGACCAGAAAATCGAGCGAGCCAAATGCTTTACCCACAGCATCGAAGGCAGCATCTACTTGTGCCTCGTCAGTCACGTCCATCGGCACAAGCAGGTTGCTACCAACCGATTCCGCTAGCGGTTGAACACGCTTAAGAAGAGCTTCCCCCTGGTACGTGAACGCCAGCTCCGCCCCAGCTAACGCTGCTCTACGAGCCAGGCCCCAGGCGATCGATCGTTCGTTGGCCACCCCTACGACTAAACCCTTCTTCCCTGCCAAAATAGGTGGAGTATTGAGTGTCGGGTCGTCTTGCTCTGTCATCTATCCCCTCATTCAAACGGCGAGACCATTTCCATCAGTATATCCTCGCGCAACCATGAGCAGCGCCAACCAGCACAATCAGTCAACGCGTCTGCCTTCTTCTTTCTATCATCGGAATGTCATTGCGGTCGCCCGTGGCCTGCTTGGTCAACGACTTGTCAGCCAGGTCGATGATTCCCGTGTCTCCGGGATCATTGTCGAGACCGAGGCCTATCTCGGAACAATCGATAAAGCAGCCCACACCTACCATGGATGTCGCACGGCCCGCAACGAAACAATGTGGGGTCCTGGGGGGAACGCTTACGTGTACTTCGTTTACGGGATGCACCATTGTGTCAACGTGGTAGCCGGCGATCCAGAGGAGCCCGTGGCAGTTTTGCTACGTGCCCTGGAACCAGACGGTGGGACTGATGTGATGTTCACGCGCCGCGCCGCAGCTCGACATTCGATTGATCTCTGCTCCGGACCCGGCAAATTATGTCAAGCACTTGATATTACCCTCGCCAGCGACGGGGAGGACCTTGTGGGTGGCAAGACGCTTTTCATCGAAGAGATCCGCAAGCGATCCTTGCCAACCTCATCGATCGGTTGTGGGCCCCGCGTCGGTGTCAGCTACGCTGAAGAGTGGCAACAGAAGCCGCTACGATTCTGGGTTCAAGGAAATCCCAACGTCAGCCGTCAAATGGGCGCAAGAAACGAAGTGTAACTAGCTGTCATCCTCTGGAGGAAAGTTCTCGAAAATTTTGCCAATGGCGTCATCGATTTTCCCAGAATTCTGTGAAGATGGCAGGAGCTCAGCCCGGGCAATACCACGCCATATCAAGCCGACGGCGGGATCGGGAGATAGCATGTCGATGGTAATCGTGCCCGCGTCGTACTGGGAAACATTGAGACCAGCAGGGCCATACCAGCCCCAGCCCCAGTAACCGCTCCAGCCTGGCCCGTAGTAGCTTTCCTGAAGCCGCGCGACTTCTTCGCTACCAACGTAGTAGGTGACTAGGAATGAAGGATTGTTGCTCGAGCGACGAAAACCAACCGCACGCATGTGGTCATCCACAACCGTCCTAATGGCCGTGTCAAGCGCCCCATACTGCAAATCAGCGCCTGTCTCAGGTTCTTTGGCCGCCCAATCGAAAGTGTTGATCCCAGCAAAGTCAAATTGTGTGTCCCACACCGTATCTATGTTGCCTCCCGAACATGCAGGAGCTACAAGCAATACGAAAAGGACTCCGATCGAAAGTGTCTTTCCCATGTGCACGAGAATATTCCATTCGCCGCCGACAAGCACGCCACAAAAAAGGCCGCGAGTGCTTTAAAAGGGCAGGAATTAGGTTGCGCCAAACCTCCAACTAACGCAGTGGCAAGCGACGGATTTCTTTCTTCTGGGACAGTCTCGTCGCAGCAACCCAAAGACCATCGGGAGAAATCTGCCCATGCAAAACATTAGCTGGCTCCTCAGTTAACTGTTGGGGCTCACCGCCGAATCGAGGGATCAAAAATAACTGCATCTTCTCGCCCACCAACGCCGAATAGACGATGTTCTCTCCATCTGGTGTCCACGCAGCACCACCTCGAGTGTAAGACGTGAACTCGATGACTTTCCTGACTTCACCTGCAGCCAGCATGACCCAAAGCCTTTGAGTTTCTGGGTTCAGACGCTCGATAAATAGCACGTCATCTGAGACAGGAGAGTAAACCCCTGAGACTGAGCCAGAAATCTCGTCGGGCAACTTCAAGGGCACGACGTCGAGCAGATCACCATGTTCAGGATCGATGGTTGCGACCCAAGGCTTTGAAACACCAGGGACGCGGTCCCAGCTATCGAACAACAGCCGACTACCATCGGTCGACCAATTGGGGTCACCAACCTCCCAGCCAAAATCAGTGAGCCTAATTTCGTCGGCGTCTGGATCTTCGGCCCGACGCAAGAAGATGTCGTCGGTGACATCGGGGCCCGCATAATAAGGCACCGGCCGTGGTGAACGACGCGACCGGTAAGCCAGCCAACGACCATCGGGCGACCATGAGGGCGTGTAGTCGGCATGATACCCGGTGACCAGCGCCGCCGGCGGTCCTCTGTCCCCATCCGGCCCTATGGCAACAACTTCCGTGTCGAGGTTGAGCCCCCAGTCCGCAAGCCTCCAGCTACCAACCGTGTAGGCAAGTAATTCACCGCTGGGGTTCCAGCGCGGTAGCTGGGTAGCAAATCTTCCATCTCTCTCCCCAACAACATCGAAGAGTGGCTTGGCGCCAGGATTGTCAAGCGGTATCAGCATCACAGAAGCGTCGTATTCATTATGCGTCCAGTACAGATAATCACCCGCGACCCACGGCCAAAAATCATCTCCCTCAATATTGCTTACTAGGCGGAGGGCTCCCGATTTGATCTCGAGTTCGTAAATATCGAGATCTCGGTTCACGCGCGTCTCGTGCCGCGCATCAGCATCCGGTTCGTCTTCCGTGGCAAGCGAGATAAAGAGTGACTGTCCATCGGGGGCAACTGCTAGGCCATTTGGCAGTGCCGAGGCATCTAGCCCTTCCCGGATGATCTCTACCTCGCCACCCAAGGGCCGTATGCGGAGAACCGACGCTGATCCGTTTTCTGACATGGCCAGCCCGTAGGCGGCTGCGCCTGTAGGGTCCCACGCCAATCCTAATACACGCTCGCCGATGTTATGCCACCGGTCATCGGGAGGCTCTCCCAGTACGATCCTGTTACCAGGAGGGCGGATCCAGGCGACGTCACGGTTGCCTGGTGCCCACGCCGGAACCGCATCCAATGGAATTGCCGTCGAGCGTAAATTTTGGCCACTCTCAAGAAACCAACCCATATCACGACGCCGGTTAGCAAACCGAGCAATCCGGCCATTTCCATCGAAAGTCGCAGCCATCACCTGATCGAAATCGAGAAGAAGTTCAGCACGAAGACCTTCGCCACTCGACAAGTCGACCAAGCTCACACCGAAGCTGTCGACGTGCAACATTTTGGAGCCATCCGGTGACACCATGGCGTGGGTGAAGGCGTCTTCGAACCAGGTACTAGGTTCCTCAACGTAGATCGTCTCAGACAAGTCAGGAAAGGATTGTGGTTCGATTGCAAACTGGCGGGAGCGCAAATCATCTTCCAGGAACCAATGCGTCGCCAGAATTGCGGCGGCAAGGAAAAAAGTGAGGGTCGCTGCTCGCATCCAGTTCTGCTTCTTCACTAACCGACGCTCTCCAACAATCGGCTGCGAACGTATCGTCTCAAGGAGCTTGTCGGAACACTCCCGACATTCCTTGCAATGATCGAGGATGCACTGTGCCTCCTTTTGACTCAGCCGTTCCTTGGCCAGATTGGCAAGGTCTTTAGAGTCCGGATGCCAGCTATCCAAAGCACTCATCGAGTTCTCTTGACAGGATTCTTCTTTCAAATGATCGACATCTTAACGACACCTAAAGTCACTCTGCTGACGATCAGATTTTCCCTCCGATGTAAACACTGGGCAAACATTTCAACTGTGGAACCAAATTATCCATAAATCTCGAAAGTGAAAAGCTCATATTGTTGGTCTGCAACATCCACAATAAGAGGCTGCCTGCTTCACAACCACCTTGACCCACAGCCTCCTTGCATCGATGATGGACTAATTGCGAGGGGGTGCTCCCTAAGGGGGCTGAGACACCACTGGCACGGGCAAATCCGGCCGAAACGTGGGAACCCTTATCAGGCAGCAACGCTCGGTTCGTTCAGGCTGCCTGTCACACCTGATTCGGGTAATGCCGGCGGAGGGAATAATGAAAGCCGCAGTTAAACACCTCGAAATTGACTTAACCACAGGGCCTCTTCCCGCATCGCGCAAGATCTTTGTTCAGGGGAAACTTCACAAAGATGTGTACGTACCTCTACGTGAAATCTCGCTGAGTGACCAGTCACAGGAACAACCACTGCATGTTTACGATAGCTCCGGGCCATACACCGACACTGAAGCGGTGGGCAATCTCAATATCGAAGAGGGGTTGCCTCGCCTTCGTGAGGCTTGGATCCGTGCTCGTGGCGACGTCGAGGAATACGAAGGACGAGAGGTAAGACCGGAAGACAACGGATTTGCCACCAATGAACGTCTAGTTCCAGAGTTTCCCGCCAAACGGACACCGTTGCGTGCTCGAGACGGGCTCGCGGTAACCCAGCTCGAGTACGCGCGCGCTGGAATTGTTACCCCTGAGATGGAGTTTGTTGCTATTCGTGAGAACCTTGGCCGAGAACGCATCCGCGCCATCAGTGAGCGCGATGGAGAGAGTTTCGGCGCCGAAATTCCCGACTACGTCACCCCTGAGTTCGTGCGCGACGAGGTGGCCTCGGGCCGCGCCATCATCCCCGCGAACATCAACCATCCAGAAAGCGAGCCGATGATTATTGGCCGTAACTTCTTGGTGAAGGTCAACGCCAATATTGGCAACTCGGCGGTGACGTCATCGGTCGCCAATGAGGTTGACAAAATGGTGTGGGCGATTCGTTGGGGTACCGACACAGTTATGGACCTCTCGACAGGTCGCAATATTCATAACATCCGTGAATGGATTGTCCGTAATTCGCCGGTACCGATTGGCACTGTGCCCATCTACCAGGCCCTGGAAAAAGTTGACAGGGTAGAGGACCTGACTTGGGAAATTTACCGAGACACGCTTATCGAGCAGTGCGAGCAGGGAACTGACTACTTCACAATCCACGCTGGCGTCCTTCTACGTTACGTGCCGTTAACCGCTAAGCGTGTTACCGGAATCGTTTCGCGCGGCGGATCAATCATGGCGCAATGGTGTCTAGCCCACCATAAGGAAAACTTTCTTTACACCCATTTTGAGGAGATGTGCGACATCATGCGCGCTTACGATGTCAGCTTCTCCCTTGGCGACGGACTGCGACCGGGAGCGATTGCCGACGCCAATGACGCCGCTCAGTTCGCTGAACTTGAAACCCTTGGGGAACTCACCACAATCGCCTGGGACAAAGGTTGCCAGGTGATGGTAGAAGGACCTGGTCACGTGCCAATGCACAAGATCAAGGTCAACATGGACAAACAGCTTGAGGTTTGTGGCGAAGCACCTTTTTACACGCTCGGTCCTTTGACCACAGACATTGCACCGGGGTACGACCACATTACATCGGGTATTGGAGCCGCCATGATCGGCTGGTTCGGTACAGCTATGCTGTGTTACGTGACGCCCAAGGAACACCTTGGCCTTCCAGACCGCGACGACGTTAAGGAAGGGGTAATTACTTACAAAATCGCTG
Organism: Acidobacteriota bacterium; assembly: GCA_036344375.1. GTDB lineage: Bacteria > Acidobacteriota > UBA890 > UBA890 > UBA890 > UBA890. The sequence continues at coordinate 5,611 of JAYYTT010000107.1, forward strand.
CCCACGCTGCTGACCTCGCGAAGGGACATCCAGCTGCCCAGGTGCGTGACGACGCATTATCACGGGCGCGCTTCGAGTTTCGCTGGGACGACCAGTTCAACATTTCGCTCGACCCGGATACAGCGCGCAAACTGCATGACGAAACCCTTCCAAAGGATGCCCACAAGTCGGCCCACTTCTGCTCGATGTGCGGCCCCAAGTTCTGCTCGATGGAGATAACCCAGAAGCTCCGGGATTTCGCTAAGCAGGAAGGGTACGCCTCAACAAACGAAGCGGCCGCCGCGGGAATGGCCGAAATGTCCGAAGTTTTTCGAGAGAACGATGGGGAACTTTACCAAAGAACCAATGATTAAAAACAACTGTTGTGGCACCAAACCATTATGTCGTTTGAGCTCACTTGGTAGCTGCATATGAGCACTTTGTGGGACGGAACATACACCGCACTGGTCACACCCTTTACCGCGGACGGCGAGATCGATCACGATTCGCTTTGCGACCTAGTTGATTGGCAGCTGCAAAGCGGAGTCGATGGCATCGTTCCCTGCGGAACAACTGGCGAGGCCTCAACCATGACCAACGATGAGCACACAGGCGTCATCGAATCAGTGGTTGCACGGGTCAACGGCCAGGCCAAGGTTTTAGCCGGCGTAGGTTGCAACGACACTCGGAACGTCACGATACTCGCTTCGCGTGCCCTCGAAATGGGTGCTGACGGAGTGCTCGCTGTGGCCCCTTACTACAACAAGCCAACTCAAGCTGGGATGGTTGCGCACTTCACTGCGATCGCGGACACCGTAGACATCCCCCTGGTCCTGTATAACGTTCCCGGTCGTACGAGTTCGAATATTCTTCCCACCACGGTACTGCGGCTCGCTGAGCACCCCAATATCGTTGGCATTAAGGAAGCTTCGGGTGATCTAGGCCAGGTTATGACGATTCTCGCAGGGCGGACGGAAGGCTTCTCAGTTCTGTCGGGTGAAGACGATCTCACGCTAGCAATGATCAGCCTTGGTGCCAACGGGGTCATTTCAGTCGTTTCCAATGAGGTGCCAAATGAGATGAGAAAAATGGTGGGCTATGCGCTCAACGGAAAACTTGATCTAGCTCGCGAGATCCACTACCGCCTGCTCGGTTTGATGAATGCCAACTTCATCGAAACCAACCCGATTCCAGCCAAAGCAGCTTTGGCGATGATGGGACGCATCGGAGAAAACTACCGACTACCGCTCGTGCCAATGGCAGAGTCGACCAGAGCCAAGCTCGCCGACGAACTTAAGGGGCTTGGCCTCATTGATAAAGGGAATTAAACGGCAAGCCAGTCGTGGACTTCCGTAAGAAGTGCGGTTCCGGAGAACTCCGTAAATTCCACAAATAAGAGAGGCCCCGACCCCTTACAGATGGGGCCGGGGCCAAGCTTTGTGGTCGGTGGCGTTGGGTTCCCCCGCGATGGGGCATCACCCAGCGAGCGCCACGGACGCTCCGGAGCTTTCCCCTAGGGGAACGCCACCTCCACTAAGTCCGTACAGTCAGATACCACTGGATCACCCCCTCTCTGGGCGAATCTGCTTTCGGCAGGTCCCCACCCGCCCAGTCCAGGGAGCCGCCCAAGCTCTAGCCCGGACCGCCACGCCACCCCATCGGGCGCCACGGTGTCGATGCCGGGAAGATACACTCAAGATGACTTGAGACGCTAGTAGGAAATAAGCGTGGGAAGAGCCAGCTTGGGTAGTAAGGCCCGAATGCTTCGCAGAGTTCAGTAGTCAATCTCTACGATTTCAAGTAGCTGCTCACCACGGGGCAATTGCAGGGTCACTTCGTCGCCGATCTTGCGGCCAAGCAACACCTTTGCGATCGGCGAAATCCAGCTCACGTCCCCTGTTTCAGGTTCCGACTCGTCGACGCCACAGATCAAGTAGGTACGCTCATCGCCCTCTGTATCCATCACGGTTACGCGAGCACCGAATCGGACTGTATCGGTTCCTTGTTGTCGCCCATCGACAATCTGGAATCGACCGATGTGACTCTCAAGCAACTGGATGCGGGCTGTAACCTCGGCGAGTTTCTTGCGAGCTTTCGCCTTTGACTCGTTGGCCAGTGCTCCGTCACCACCCTGTCTGACGTTCGCCTGCACTTCAAGAGCCGGTTTTTCCTCATCGATCAGCCTACGAAGCTCCTCACGTACACGACGTGCCCCCTCCGGCGTGACATAGTTGGGTACGTTCGGCGGTAATAGGTCGACCGGCTGTACAACTGCTTCAGTGAACTCATCGTTGTCCGATTCTTTAGTAAATGCTTTGTTCATTTATCTTTCAGGCAAGCAATAAATTCTTTGTTTCCAGAATGGTTTAATAAAATTAATGGCCCCAACCGGAGATGCGAAGGTGACCGGAATCAGATACACGTGCCCCAAATGTAACCAAGACCAATACGAAACCGGTGAAATTCGCGTTGCCGGTGGCTTCTGGTCGAAAATTTTCGATGTCCAAAGCAACAAGTTCACTACAGTGATCTGTGCACGTTGTCGCTACACCGAGTTCTTCCAAGCCGACTCCGGTATGATCGGTAACATCTTCGACCTCTTCACCCGCTAGCCCCAGGCGCGAGGGCGGCGCTGAGCTACTTGGAAGCTGCACTCAGCGCGGCTCCAAGCGCAATGCCGACGCCAACACCAAGAAGGATGTTGTCGAGTGCAACGGCAAGGGCCACGCCAATGGCAATGCCGACGCCGACACCAGATTTCCGTGAATAGCGGCCCATGTTCAATCCTCCGGAGGCCTACGCTTATCGACGCGTCTAGTATCGGTAGTGTTCAGGCTTGTACGGCCCTTCAACTGGTACGCCGATGTAGTCGGCTTGTTCCTGCGTCAGCTCAGTAAGCTCAACACTGAGGTGGTCGAGGTGTAGGCGCGCAACCTCTTCATCGAGCTTCTTTGGAAGCACATAGACCTTGTTCTCGTACTGGTCCTGATTCTGTTGTAGCTCAATCTGGGCAAGCACTTGATTAGTAAAAGACGCCGACATAACGAAGCTCGGGTGCCCAGTGGCACAGCCGAGGTTCATGAGGCGGCCTTCCGCCAAAACCAGTATGCTGCGGCCGTCTTCGAACACCCACTCATCGTATTGCGGCTTGATGTTGACCTTCCGGATGCCAGGCGTTTTGGCCAACCCCGCCATGTCGATCTCGTTGTCGAAGTGGCCGATGTTAGCGACGATCGCTTTGTCCTTCATGCGACCCATGTGCTCAGCGGTGAGGATGCCAAAATTACCGGTTGTAGTTATGAAGATATCTGCAGTCTGGACAACAGACTCGAGCTTCCGAACCGCGTAGCCTTCCATTGCCGCCTGTAACGCACAAATAGGATCGATCTCGGTAACCACCACACGGGCACCTTGTCCGCGCAGCGCCTGCGCGCAGCCCTTGCCCACTTCGCCGAAACCGCAAACAACGGCAACCTTTCCGCCAATCATGACATCGGAAGCACGGTTGAGCCCATCAACCACCGAGTGCCGGCAACCATAGATATTGTCGAATTTTGACTTGGTGACAGAGTCATTTACATTGATTGCAGGAAAAAGAAGGGTCCCCGTCTTCTCCATCTGCATCAAACGATTGACACCGGTCGTAGTCTCCTCGGAAACGCCCCTTAGTCCGAGGGCTGTCTTGTGCCA
>JAYYTT010000108.1:0-2464 GCA_036344375.1 Acidobacteriota bacterium
AGGATCGACGTATGGCGAAACGAATTCTTCTCGTGGAAGACGAGCCCGGCCTGCAGCTAACACTATCGGATCGTTTGCGCAGTGAAGGCTACGCGGTCGTAGCTGCTAGCGACGGAGACACGGGTTATGAACGGGCTACAGAAGAGACCTTCGACCTCATCATTCTAGACATCATGCTTCCGGGTAAAAACGGCTTCGATGTCTGCCGCGACCTGAGGCAAGCTGGCAGAACGCAACCGATCCTAATGCTCACGGCACGCGACCAGGTAGCTGACAAGGTTGTCGGGCTGAAATTAGGCGCCGATGACTACCTCACTAAACCGTTCGAGAACATTGAACTGTTGGCTCGTGTCGAAGCACTACTGCGGCGGTCGGTGGCGTCTGTAACCAGCCACAGCACTGATTTCTATGAGTTCGGTAACGTTTCCGTGAACTTCCGAAAGTCAGAGGTCATGCTTAGCGGCAAGCCGGTTGATTTTTCGGCACGGGAATTTCAACTGTTGCGCTACTTCATAGAAAACCGCGAGAGTTTGTTGTCACGCGACGAGTTACTCAACAACGTGTGGGGTTATGACGTTACGCCATCAACACGCACCGTCGATGTGCACATCGCCAGACTTCGACAGAAAATTGAGGCAAATCCAAAATATCCTATGCATATTCTCACAGTGCATGGGATGGGCTATAAATTCATCGGTTAACAGCCGCTAGCTTAGGAGGAGACTTTCTCGATGAGATACTCGCGAAGCCAAATTTTCTCGGTCCTCATAGCTGCCGCATTGGCAATCAAGCTAACAGGATGCGCCCAGCCTCCCAACATTGCTCCAAGCGATGTGACCGATGACACTACAAAACCCCTCATCCTTCTGGACTCACCGGCTGGACCAGGAAGCAGCGCTCCCAACCTATATGCTACGGACGACGGTCGCGTCTTGATGAGTTGGCTTGAGCCCGTGCGCAATAATGACTTAGAGACCGGAACCACACGCCGGGGACGTTTTGCTCTCCGCTTCGCAACGCTCCAAAGCGAAGTATGGTCAGAACCACAAACGATAGCCGAAAGCGAGAAGTTCTTCGTCAACTGGGCTGATTTCCCGGTGCTCATTGAAAGCAGCGGGATGCTCGTTGCCCATTGGCTACAGATGAACGGTGGGCCCGGGACAAGCTACGACGTTCATATCACTCATTCGAAAGATGGCGGTGCAACATGGAGTGATTCAGTAGTGCCACACTCCGACGGCACAAAAACTGAACACGGATTCGTATCGATGGTCCCTGAGCTGGACGGGGGCTTCACGGCCATCTGGCTAGATGGCCGTGATTTCTCAGAGCATGAGGAAAATGTTTCGCCCGAGATGTCTTTACGTGCGTCGCGTTTCTCCGGTGAGGGAAAACAAGGGCAAGAGGCTCTCCTCGACCCCCGAATTTGTGATTGCTGCCAGACATCAGCTGAGTATATTGGCACCACCCTCGTGGTCGCCTACCGTGATCGTTCTGAAGAAGAAGTCCGCGACATTTGGAGCGTTCGTCGAACACCAGATGGTTGGCAAGCACCCATCCGAGTCGCGCACGACAATTGGCAGATTCCAGGGTGCCCGGTCAATGGACCGGCAGTGGCCGGCGGTCCCTCAACAGGCGCAATCGCCTGGTTTTCACTACGCGAAGGCAATCCCGAGGTCAAAGTTAAGTTTGTCTCGGATGGGGGTCAAACCTATTCACAAACAATCCTGCTCGATCAGGTCAACGAACTTGATATTGATGCCGGCTATGAGCGCATGCTCGAGGAGGACCGTGAAAAATGGATTCCGGGGATCCCGCTTGGGCGAGTCGATGTGGAGTGGGTCGACGACGAGCGTGTCGCGGTCATCTGGCTTGTCGCCCGCGGCAGTGTCGCGGAAATTCTGATGCAGACCGTAGCTATTGACGAGACTAGAGGGCCTCGTTATGTGTTGGCAACGACTGACGCAGGCCGAGCGAGTGGATTCCCGCGCCTAGTGCGAAGCGGCGACCGGTTGATCATGGCATGGACGGAGCCTGGCAGTCCGTCAGCATTGCACACTGGGATTGTTAGCCTCCCCGTGAAGTAGTCAGCACTCATGCTTGCTACAATTGCGACATCTCTCACATTATCCCCTGCGTACCCGGGCAGCGTGGTACAGGGCGGAGTTCAAGTAACTCTTGGAGAGCTGGAATATGAAGGTAGTGTTGGCGTACTCGGGAGGCCTGGATACCGCGGTAATCCTTCGCTGGATTCGCGAGACCTACAACGCTGAGGTTATTGCTTACACTGGCGACGTTGGTCAGGGTAAAGATGAACTTGAGAAGGCCCGTGCTAGTGCTGTTCTTACCGGTGCTGCGGACATTGTCGTTGAAGATCTGCGTGAGGCTTTCGTCAGCGAGTGTATCTTCCCGGCCGTTCGGGCTAACGCAGTCTACGAGTGGTACTACCTGATGGGTACAGCAT
>JAYYTT010000109.1:0-2232 GCA_036344375.1 Acidobacteriota bacterium
CGCAGGGTCAGTAACTCCGGGTTCCCTATCGAGCACCAAAACGCGAATCGACAGAGAATCCGGGGCCCTCCCGGTCAGGCGTGTCAACCATGAGTGAGCAAGCTGCTGAGCCGGCGGCTAGGACAAAGAGAACCAACAACAAGTGTGATCGGCGTGGACGAGCAGCAGGAAAGTCATCAGTTTGCTTCATGGTGCGCTCCCGGACTGTTGGCAGTTAGGAAATAGGACCTAAAGTTCGTGGAATGCTCAGAATTGTGACCGAGATGACGACTCTTGAAAAGGTCAGCCATGCTTGGAAGGTCAACTGTAGCTCGGACGTTGCTCACTGGTAAAATTCTTAGCGGGCGATCTTCCGCCCTTGACCTTGCGGAGAATCCTTTGCCAAAGTTGGCTGTGCATAACAAACGCTATAGGGCCATCCCTAGCCGGGAAACGCGTGCATGGAACCTGCCACGCTACTGTTTCTTGCCTGCAGCTACCATTATCGCCGTCTTTGCCTTGCTGGCTATTCCAAGGGCAACCGCTCACGATCTGAGCTTCACTCGAACTACGGTGGTTTTGCTTTCCGGAGGCGATTTTCGTATTGACATGCAAGTCGACCTCGATGCTTTGGCACTAGGCATGCCGCAGGATACGGACGACCTCCAATTGATGGGCACTCTGGATACGATGTCAGAGGCCGAACTCAACCAAACCATCGATGACCTTCGACAAACGTTCCTTCGGCGTGTACGAATTCGCTTCGACAATGAGGTCTTTTTACCCAAGATCACTTTCCCGGATCAAAATACAGTGGCCGCACGGAGCACCAACACGATGCTCGGGCTCACGGCCCGCATGACCGGTTCAATTCCCACCGAGGCGACCAACTTAAGCTTGCAAGCATCACGGGCGTTTCCACCACTACATATCTCTTTCGTCGACGTGAGGGGGCACGAGGTTGGAACGGACTTGCTCAACGAGATGCTTAGATTCGATTATGGGACAACCTCTGGATTCGATGAGAACCCAAAGTCCTTCGCATCAGACCAGTTGGGCAACCTCGTCACGCTGCGTCAAATACTGGAACGCGGTGATCGTTCCGAAGTTTATGATTTGGACAAACCGCCACCGCCGCCGAGCCGCCTGAATGTAATTGCCCAATACTTGTACCTGGGATTTGAACATATCCTGCCGCTCGGACTCGATCACATGCTTTTTGTGCTCAGTCTTTTTTTACTCAACACTTCATGGCGGCCTTTACTTGCGCAGGTCACCGCGTTTACCGCTGCTCACACCTTCACATTGGGACTGTCGACCTACGGCGTCGTGAGCTTGTCACCATCGCTCGTCGAACCCTTAATAACTCTGTCAATCGCATGGGTCGCGTTCGAAAACGTCATCACGGGCGAACTTAAACCATGGCGTCCGGCAGTCGTTTTTGGCTTTGGTCTCTTGCACGGCCTTGGCTTTGCCGGGGTGTTGGCTCAGCTCGGATTGCCACCCGGTGAATACCTAACAGCTTTGTTGAGCTTTAACGCGGGCGTCGAGTTGGGGCAACTCGCGGTGATCTTGGCGACGTTTCTTGCTCTGGGGGTATTTCGGCACCGTGACTGGTACCGTCCACGAATAAGCGTGCCTCTCTCACTAACGATCGGAGTCATTGGCCTCTATTGGACAATCACTCGCGTCTTTTTTCCTTAGGACAAATGCCGTCCGGGTACGGTTGCGGCCTCGGAGAAGCAAACATACGATCAGGGGGCCCCACCGAATTCATCCGGCAACCTTCCCAAGTAAAGATCCTGAGAGAATACGAATGCCCACGCTACAGACTCATGCTCCACGCCGAGCATCCGTAAAGCGATTTATTGGTGGTTTGGTAATTTCTGCCACCTTGCTAAGCAATATCGCCTGTGCCGGTGGAGCAACCGAGGAGTGGCCGAGCTGGCGCGGTCCAAACGAGACAGGGGAATCTTCCGCGATCAATCTCGTGTCCGATTGGGCAATCGACGGCGATAACCTCATCTGGCAACAAGCATTCGTCGGTCGTTCGACACCTGCGGTGTTCGATGGCCGCGTTTGTGCTAACGGCCGACAAGGCGACGGCATGACCAAGCAGGCTGTCGTCGCTTGCTGGGATGCTGGCGACGGCACGCCGTTGTGGGAACGAACTTTCAACGTCTACCACACCACCGTACCGTTTTCGCGCGTCGGCTGGGCAAGTGTCATTGGCGATCCTGAGACGGGCTACCT
>JAYYTT010000110.1:0-5777 GCA_036344375.1 Acidobacteriota bacterium
CGGTAGTGCGGCAACTGCGGGCGGGGTGACTCCCACGCCCGACGTCTTGGCCATGCAGCAGCTTATGCAGAATGGTGTGGCCCTGCAGGATCTCATTGTTCGCCAAGAAATGGCGTTCATTCCGGCGCCGGAGGGCAACACGTATTCCATTTTTAACTTCGATGTAGACAAATCGGGGCTGACGTTCGAATCTCTTGGCTCACCGGGGCCGGCAAATCTGCTGGCTTTCGGTGTTCTGCGGAAAAAGGACCCGGCGTCGGCCAACGGCTTACAATTTGTGTACGAACTCAAGATTCCGTTCGAGGTCGTCCCAAGCAATGGCACTGCCGAGGTGACGTCGACGCACTCATTCGGCATGACGATCGAGCCTGGTGATTACCTTCTCTCCTGGGGGGTAATGGACATTGCCTCCGAAGGAATTGGCACGACCGACTACGAACTCACAGTGCCAGACTACGCTGGCGAGGCCTGCGTTGCCCCACCTGAAGTGGTAACTGGTGCTGAAGTTGTTCAGGTTGGACCTTGCATTGAGCTTGCCATTCCTAGTGTCATCATGGCTTCGAGTTTGGAGCAGATGACTGACGCAACGGACCTTAATAAGGTGTATTCACGGACTCGAGTCGCGTCACTCGAACTGGAGACCACCATAGAGAACGAATTCAACCGTAACGACTCTTTGTTGTTGCTCTATTTCATTAAGGGGTTAGGCGTTGATCCAGGTACACAGCAGAATCGTTTCGAACTTACACATCGGATCCTGCTGGCCGGGACAGAGACCAGTATCGCGCGCTTGCCTCTACAGGAAAAATTGGCCAGTGACATTCTGCAGGAGATTCCGCTGTCCCAGGTACAGCAAATTGAGGCGGGTACGGATTACGAGATCTTGATTGAGATTAACGACCAGATCACTGGCAACGTCTTGTTCCATAAGGTGCCATTCAGCGTTCGTGGGAGCTAAGCGAAGGCGAGGAGAATCACGGAGAATCACGATGACTGCGACAGCGTCACTTCGAAGCGTCTATAAGATTATTTTCTTTATTTCGGTTGCCGTTCTGACGGTGTCCGTGTTGGTGCAGCCAGCTGCCGCACAGCGGGGCGTCGGGCGCATGCAGGGCCTTGTTAAAGATATAGACGGCAATGGCATGGTAGGTGTCAATATCGTTGCAACGAATCCTTCCGCGACGCCGAATACGCGTACTGGAGACACTCGCGATGGCGGTCGGTGGGCAATTGTTGGGTTCACTCGCGGCGACTGGAAGTTTACGTTCACTAAAGAGGGCTACATCCCCTACGATATCAACACCACCGTGAGCGCAGCCAACCGGAATCCGCCGCTCAACGTGACGATGGCCCTGATGCCAGAAGGTATGGCTGTTGCTGGAGTCGGCAACGCTGCGGTCGATCAGGAGCTTTTTGATTCTGCCGTGGCTCTTGACGACGCTGGTGATTATCTCGGGGCCGTCGCCAAGTATGAAGAATTCTTGGCTTCAAACTCTCATCTTGACGCTATCCACGGGAACATCGGCAATGCCTACCGGAGTGCTGGCAATATTGAGAAAGCAGAGGAGGCTTATCTAAAGCTGCTAGCTGCCGAGCCGGACAACGTGATGGCGAACTATAACTTGGGGGAAATGCTCGTCGAGGCGGGGGATATGGAAGGGGCATTGCCTTATTTTGAGACTGTCGTGGATGGAAACCCCGAAGATCCAGCCGTGTACTACAACGTCGCTGAACTATATTTCAACCAGCAAGTGCTGGGGTGTCTCGAGCCTACGCCGGAATGCCAAGGTGCGATCAGCTACTACAGTCGCGCACTTGAGGTTGATCCCAACTATTTGCCAGCCCATATGCAGCTGGGATTCGCTCTCGTTAGGCTTGGTGATATCGCCAATGCCATCCTGGCGTTCGAGAAGTATGTCGAACTCGCTCCGGAAGACGACCCGCAGCTACCAATCGTTAAGGACGTGCTCGCGGCACTACAAACGGGGTAAAATCAACTCACTGGCTCAGTTCCCCTGCACAACAGGGAGATAGTTATGTCGTTTCTTCATCCTGAAGTCGTCAGTGGATGGAGAACCAGTAACATCATAACTACGACAACTCTGTTGACTCTCTTGATGGCATCTGGTTGTGCTGGCACGCAATGGGGAAAGAGAATCGCATATTCGCCGGGGTCGTTTGTGGAAGTAATGCAAGCGCAGGCCCCCGAGATATTGGCCGAGGACCTGGTTATTCCTTTCGCTGTCACGCCGGAGATGGTGGTTCGTGCCAAGACTCTCCTTGAGCGGATGCCGCTGCTCCATACAGATATAGACAGAGCTAATCGCCTCATGAATGCGCTAACAGATGAGGACGAATTTGGGCTTGTCTATGACTCGGTGGCCACTTCCCCTCCCGCGATTACCGTGGAACGAGGCTACGGTAACTGTCTGGCGCTAACTTCAATCTTCATTGGCTTGGCGCGTGAAGTTGGTTTGGTTGCCTACTACGTCGACGCCTCCAATCGCATCAATGACCTGCGGCGAGAAGAAGAAATCATTGTCGATTCTGGCCACATTGCTGGTGTTGTGATGACAGAAAAGGGTTATACCTTCGTCGACTACGATGGCCACGTCTCAGACTATCGAACCTTCGAAATTATCGACGACATTACGGCGCTGGCGCACTATTACAACAATCTTGGCTTCGAACTGATATTCAACGCTGAGCGGTCTGACGAGCCTGTTCCTAGGGAAGAGGCTCGTCACAATTTCGAGCTTGCCACCATGGTCCGGCCAGATTTTACTCGGGCATACAACAACCTGGGGGTCGTGCATACACAACTCGGCGACCTGGATTCTGCAGCGGCCGCGTATCGCACCGCGATTGAAATGGATCCAAAAACCGACGCGGCCTACCACAACCTAGCGAACTTGCAAATGAGGGCAGGCGACCTAGACGGGGCTTTGGTTTTGTACACTCAGGCCCTTGAGGTGCGTCGGGATAATCCCTATCTGAACTACCACCGTGGCTTGGTCCAGTATCGACTTGGTGATCTTGGCGCTGCAGAAGAGTCTTTTAAGAGGGCGGTTAGGCTCCAACGCGATTACATCGAGGCCCACAATCTCTTGGCACAGGTTTACTACCAACAGGGGCGGCTCGAGGAAGCTGAAGAAGTGAAGGCAACCGTGCAACAGATCCTTGCAGGGAAGCGCTGAGGTTGAAGCATGCTGCAACCGCGTCGATTCGCGGCGAATGGGCCGGAGAGCCTACATCCTTATGCAGGTTGGCGAATTGGATGTAGCGGATTGGCCAGCAGGCAATAGGCGAGGAAAGTGACTTGGTGACATCTTGGTTCATAGCCTTCTTGCTGTGGTGTGGGGGAAGTGCGTTGTCCGCCGAGATCGTTCCCTTGATTTCTGAGCATCAACAACCAGACAGAAAATCACAGCAGAAGCTTATCTTTGAATCAGCGGGCGAGTTGGAACGATTCCAGGTGAAAATTGTTTCGCCGAGGCGAATTGACGAAATCGTTGGCCGGTTGACCGTGCGCGCCGAAGTCTCCACTGAGCGACCTTCCGGGGTTTCGGCAGTCGATTTCTTAATCGATGGCCGTTTGCTTTTTTCAGACGTAGAAGCCCCTTACGAGTTCCTATGGAATCCGGGAAGCTTTGCTGAGCACTTGATCGAAGTGAGAGCGTATGGACCCGGCCGACAGATGGTTAGCGATTCACTTCAAACGAGTTTTGAGACCCCGGCTTCCAGCCTGAGGGGTTATTCCGCCCGAGTCGAACGAGTCGAGATGCACGTCCTCATAGAAGGGGATGAAAAGCTACCGGCTTCGCCTTCCAAATCGACTTTTAATGTCTATGAAAATGGCGTCAAACAACCCGTTATCTCAGTGGAGCCGGTCGCCGATCTGCCGCTAGCGATCGGACTTCTGATCGACCATAGCGAGAGCATGCTTGCTCGTCTCGAAACCGCTCTTGATGCTGCGGTAGCCTTTGTTGATGGACTCCTCAGACACCCGAACGACAAGGTGTTTGTTCTCGGCTTTGCCGATGCTCCGATTGTTTTTCAAGAATTCACCAACGACAGTGAGCGACTCGCTGACTCGATTAAATTGATCGACGCCGGGGATTACACAGCGCTGTACGATTCGATAGTGGCTGCCTCTCGAAAGTTTGATGGTATTGATGGCCGGCATGCCGTGATCCTGTTAACCGATGGCGCCGATTCGGGTAGTGACCATACATTTCGCGAAGCAGTGGTGGCTGCTCAACGTGCCGACGTGGCGCTCTATCCGGTTGGCGTCGAGCTCTCCCCACGGTTTGTGCGTGAACGGTGGATTCTCCGGGAACTCGCTGAGCAAACTGGTGGACGAATTTTTTCTTTCGGTCAGCGAACAGACCCTAAAGAAATCTACGAGGCAATCGAGGAAGATCTTCGGTCGCAGTTTCGGATTAGTTATGCGCCGACCATCCCCGGAGGAGACGGTGAATGGCGAGAACTGGAAATCCGCATTCAGGGCTCTGATGGCCAGGAACGGCGGGTGCGCACGCGGCCTGGTTATTTTGCTCAATAAGATGATTAGAATTGCTGTTAAGTGTCTGTACAAGCGGGCTCCGAGGTTGCGTTGACCCACGTCCGGCACCGTGACTATACTTATGGCCATCCGTACGGCCATCGGGTATTCCTTTCGCGCGTTGACAGCCTTTTCGGGTCCGTGCTAGAAGCCACTTCCCGGCGCCTAGGACATGGGGCTAGACTAGAAGAAAGGTGACAACGAGCTCATTTAGATACAAAGAGATCTTAGACCGCAATGGCTTTTGAACTAATCCCCGTCGTGGGGACCAAAGATGTAAGAGGGAGGTAACGGCTGTGGATCTTTCCGGCGGTTCCATAATGGAGTTCTATCAAAAGGGTGGCCCCATCATGCACGCCCTTCTGATTTGCTCGCTTATCGGCCTGGTGTTCATCTTTGAACGTGCCTGGGCGCTATATCGTTCCAAGATTGACACTCAGGAGTTCCTCGATCGTGTCCGTACAGCCCTGACCAAGCGTCACAATGTCAAGGAAGCTATTGCGGCGTGCGAGGAATATGAGGGACCGATTGCCAATATCATGAAGGCTGGCCTTCTTAAGTACGGGCGCCCTCAGGATGAAATCGAGCGCACGATCGAGACTGCATCGGCGCACGAGCTGGCTCGTCTCGAGCGTGGTCTCGGTGTGTTGGCCACTATTTCGAACATCGCGCCTCTTCTCGGCTTTCTTGGCACAGTGTCAGGGATGATCAACTCGTTCGATGCACTTGCACGTGCTGGTCTTTCCAACCCGGGCCTGGTTGCCCAGGGTATTTCAGAGGCGCTGATCACCACGGCCACCGGCCTTGGCGTCGCCATCCCGATTCTTACCTCCTATAACTATTTCACGACACGTTGTAGCAAGTACGTGCTCGAGATGGAGACGGCAGCTAATGTGCTGCTTGAGACCTACGCTGAAATGGAAACCCCGGGAGATTCAGGAGCATAAGCTATGAACCTGAAAGCACCCAAACGAGCAGAGTCCTATATCCCTACGGCTTCGATGGCGGACATCGCCTTTCTGCTCATCGTGTTTTTCATGGTAACCACCACAATCACGGTTGACCGTACGGCGGTCGAGCTGCCAACAAGCCTTGAGCGTGTTGAAGTACCCAAGGATGCTGCGGTGATCGCAATTGACGAGACGGGCCAAGTCTTTTTCTCCAATGGAGAGGAAGACAGTCGTGCGATCAGTACGCAGGACCTCCTGCCATC
>JAYYTT010000111.1:0-7288 GCA_036344375.1 Acidobacteriota bacterium
GGTGGCAGAGGTGGAGGTGGCGCGCCAACCCAGGCTGTTGGAGGCAGTATCGCCGATGAACTTAATCTCGCCGGTATCAGTCATGCTACCGGAGGTCCCGAGCCTGACTTGGTGGTGTTAAACGCACGTATCTACACGGTCGAACCCGCTCAGCCGACGGCCGAGGCTTTTGCAGTGAAACATGGTCGTTTCAGCGCAATTGGCTCCACTGACGATGTGCGTAATCTCGTAGGGTCGGGCACGGAAGTGATCGATGCCGAAGGCATGACAGTGACGCCAGGTTTCATCGATGCGCACTCGCACCCCGCTGGTGCAGGGCTCAATGAGTTGACGAATGTCAACGTCAATTTCCGTACGATCGCCGAGATTCAGCAAGCGATGGCAGCTCGTGCTGCCGACACCCCTCCTGGAACTTGGGTCAACGGGTTCATGTACGACGATACGAAACTCGAGGATGGGCGCCCGGTTAACCGCTACGATCTGGACGCAGCGGTACCGAACGGCCCAGCGAGCATCCGACACCGCGGGGGGCACACCGGGGTATACAACTCATGGGCACTCGAGGCTGCTGGTATCGACAGTGAAACACCAGACCCCCAGGGCGGCCACATCGTCAAAGATGAAAATGGCTTACCTACTGGACTCATGCAGGAGCGCACCGGAGGCTTGTTCAGCGGAGTGGGCGAGAGCAGGCCGCCGGCTACGGACGAAATGCGTCGTGACGGCGTCGCGATTATTACCCAAAAGATGTCCGCTGCGGGGTTGACCTCGTTTCATGATGCCGGTGTTGGTTCAGTTACGGCGTACGACGACGCTTACCGTGAAGGCATGCTCCACTGTCGGGTCTATATGCTTCTGCGCGGGGCTTACTCAAGGATGCGCAACGCAGGCGTGCGCACTGGCTTTGGCGACGAGTGGCTTCGTGTTGGGGCGGTAAAGATGGGTGCCGATGGCTCGGCTTCTGAGCGCACCATGAGAATGAGCACACCGTTCATTGGTCGCCCTGACGATTACGGTATCTTGACGATGGACCAGGATGAGATCCATGAGCGTGTCGAGGAAGCACACCGGGCTGGCTTTCAGATTGGCATCCATGCCAATGGCGACGTGACCATCGACATGGTGCTTAACGCCTACGAGCGTATGCAGCGCGAATTTCCCCGGGCTGATTCACGTCACCGCATCGAGCACTGCTCCTTGGTTAATGACAACCTACTTGCTCGTATAAAGGCCGTTGGTGCTATCCCGACGCCGTTCTACACCTACGTTCATTACCACGGTAATAAGTGGGTTGAATATGGCGAGGAGAAGATGAAGATGATGTTTGCCCATCGTTCATTCCTCGACTATGACATCCCAGTTGCTGGTGCTTCAGATTTCGTTCCTGGTCCTTACGAGCCAATGATGGCGATTCAGTCGTTGGTGACCCGTAAGGATTTCGCGGGCCGCGTGTGGGGCGAGAATCAGCGCGTTACCGTTGGGGAAGCTATGAGGATCTGCACCATCAACGGTGCACACGCGTCCTTCGAGGAGAATATTAAGGGCTCGATCAAGGCCGGCAAACTGGCTGACTTTGTAATCCTTGCCAAGGATCCACACGATGTAGCTCCTGACACGATCAAGGAGATCCCAGTCATGCGCACCGTGGTTGGCGGCAGGACGATGCACCTAGCTTGACTTATTGTGCATTACGGCTCTGTCGTTAGACCGCTGCTCAAGCTGATCCGTTCGCTGGAACACCAAAGGGAGTTTGGACTGAGGATCCCCATGTCTTTGAAGCTACTTCGCCTTGTCGTCATCGTCGGCACTGCCGGTTTGGGCCTTACTGCGTGTAGGGAAGTACCTGATCGTGTAAGTTCCGCACCCGAAACGGCCAATACTAAGGGAGCATTCGTGACCGAGGATGAATTTGCCACACTGGGTAACGGAGCAGTAGTCCACGTTTTCAAGCTCACAAACACGAGTGGCATTGAAATCAGGGTGCTTGACTACGGTGGCATCATTTTATCGATCATGGCTCCCGACCGGAACGGCGACCTCGGCGACATCGTTCTCGGCTACGATGATCTTTCGGGCTATTTGGAAGAAACGCCTTACTTCGGTGCCATCGTTGGTCGCTACGCTAACCGCATCGCTAAGGGCCGATTCACTCTGGACGAGGTCGAGTACGAACTGGCCACCAACGATGATCCGAACCACCTACATGGTGGGGTCGTTGGCTACGACAAGGTGCTTTGGACCGGTACCGTGATCAAAGAACGCGACGGTGTGGGAGTAACTTTTTCCTATGTGAGTCCCGATGGGGAGGAAGGATATCCGGGGACGGTGAAAGTCGAGTTTGACTACTTCCTGAATAATGAGGATGAGCTTGTTATCGATTACCGTGCAACCAGTGATGCACCGACACCGGTGAATTTGACCCACCACTCATACTTCAATCTTGCTACTTCGGGGAACATCCTTGGTCATGAGTTAATGATCAACGCTCACCGCTTTACCCCGATCGACTCTACCGGGATACCAACCGGAGAGCTGGTGACGGTTGCCGGCACCCCTTTCGATTTCACTGAGCCAACGGCGATCGGTGCGCGCATCGATCACGAAGACGAACAGCTCATCAATGGCATCGGTTATGACCACAACTTTGTACTCGCACGAGACGGCCAAGGGGGCTCAGCGAGCGTTGCAGGTGCTGTGGCGACGATGGTTTCGGCGGCGCGAGTCGTCGAGCCTGTCAGTGGACGTGTTCTCGAGGTCGAAACCACAGAGCCTGGTCTGCAGTTTTACTCTGGCAACTTCCTTGATGGCTCCATTACCGGGAAGAGGGGAGTCGTCTACGAACATCGCGCTGGGTTTTGCCTTGAGGCACAGCATTTCCCTGATTCACCCAACCAGCCAGGGTTCCCCTCAACAATTCTGCGGCCGGACGAGCAGTATCGTTCCCAGACGGTTTATCGCTTTGGTGTCGATCGGTGAGTCAGATGCGTCATGGCATACAGTGAGCTAATACCGGACAGGAAAACACGCCCAAATCTCCTGAAGGAGTGACTTGATGAGTTGGTTGGACTGGGCAGTCATCGCTGCCTACTTTGGGGCACTCGCCTGGCTGTCATGGAGCGTCATCCGGAAAAACGAGGACACCGCTACCGATTATTTCCTTGCCGGACGAAACCTCAGTTGGTGGATCGTTGGCTCCTCGATCTTTGCGTCCAACATTGGGTCTGAGCATCTCGTAGGGTTGGCAGGTTCAGGTGCCACCGACGGGGTGGCTATGGCGCACTACGAATTGCACGCTTGGTGCTTGCTCGTATTGGGCTGGGTACTAGTGCCGTTTTACATGCGGTCAAAGGTTTTCACGATGCCAGAATTTCTTGAGCGTCGCTTCAGCCCGATGAACCGCTGGGTGTTGTCGATTATTTCATTGGTTGCCTACGTGCTCACCAAGATCGCGGTGGCGATTTTCGCGGCCGGTATCGTGTTTTCAGTTCTTCTTCCAGACATACGCATCGGACCGCTCGACAGTTTCTGGATAGGGTCGATTATGATGATCGTGCTAACCGGGCTATACACAATCCTCGGCGGACTGCGTGCCGTAGCCTATACGGAAGCACTTCAGACGCTCGTTCTAGTAACTGGCTCTGTGTTGGTTACGTTCTTCGGTTTGCGAGCGCTAGGAGGTTGGGGTGAGCTGCGCTTAATAGTTGACCCTGAGATGTTTAACCTCTGGAAGCCACTGGTGCCCGAGGGGGTCACTGGTACTTGGGCTCCTGTGCGGGAACTTAATGCCGTCGGCGATGTTGTGCGTGAGGCTTGGTACTTCAACACCAATTATCCTTGGTTGCCCATGCTGTTTTGTGCGCCGATCATCGGCCTCTGGTACTGGTGCACCGACCAGTACATTGTTCAGCGTGCGCTAGGTGCTCCGAGTGAGCGAGAGGCTCGGCGCGGCGCTATTTTCGCGGCTGTTCTCAAGCTTCTTCCAGTATTCATATTCATCATTCCTGGGCTGATTTGCTTCGCTCTAGCCTCGAGTGGCAGGGTTCCTGAGATCCAGCAGGTGCTACTGGATGCCAACGGCGAAACAATTAGAGACGAGGCACAAAAAGCGTTCCCTCTGCTAGTGGCAACAGTACTTCCGGCTGGAGTACGTGGGCTCGTTGTGGCTGGATTGCTGGCTGCCCTGATGAGCTCGCTCGCTGGTGTGTTCAATGCCTCGGCGACTTTGTTTACGATGGACTTCTACAGCAAACTACATCCAGATGTTTCGCAGCATCGGCTAGTCTGGATTGGACGGGTCGCGACCTCCGTGATGGTGCTTATCGGCCTAGCGTGGATCCCAGTCATTCAAGGGGGGCGTGGCCTGTACGATTACCTGCAGGGCGTACAGGCATACCTTGGTGCACCGATTGCAGTTGTATTTTTCTTTGGCGTGTTCTTCAAGAGACTCAACGCTCAGGGAGCGCTTGCGACGTTGATCACTGGTTTCTTGCTGGGCATCTTTCGCCTCGCCGTTGACACGCCCGTAAAGCTTGGCCTTGATGGCTATGAAAACG
The DNA here is from genome assembly GCA_036344375.1 of Acidobacteriota bacterium. Taxonomy (GTDB): domain Bacteria; phylum Acidobacteriota; class UBA890; order UBA890; family UBA890; genus UBA890. The sequence goes on from JAYYTT010000111.1 coordinate 4,554, forward strand.
GCTACGTTTACGGCTCGTTTTTATGGGTGGTCAACAACATGTTTTTTCAGTACTACAGTCTGTTGATCTTCTGTGTGTCCGTCACCGTGATGGTCGGTGTCAGTTACGCCACGCGGGAACCTGATTATGCGTCGATCAGTGGGCTCACCTATGGCACGATGACAGTCGAGGATCGCGTTGATTCACGCAGCAGCTGGAGTGCGCGTGACGTGTTTGCTTCAGCGATGATTCTGGTGGCAATCGTCGCATTGTATCTGTACTTCTCGGGGTAAGAAGCGTGGGACGGAAGGAAAACACAGTATGAAGACTGAGCCGCTAATCGGGGCACGCGAGTATTTTCCCGACATTGGGACAATTGCGTACGAGGGTCCCGAATCTGATAACCCGCTGGCATTCAAATACTACGATGCCGAAAAGGAAATCGGGGGCAAGACGCTGCGCGACCATCTGCGCTTTTCGGTCGCATACTGGCATTCTTTCTGTGGAACTGGAGCTGATCCATTTGGAGTTGGGACGCGGGAGATGCCGTGGTTGTCAGACAATCCTATGAGGATGGCTGCAGACCGACTCGACGCTGCCTTTGAGTTCATGACCAAGCTGGGTGTGCCGTATTATTGCTTTCACGACCGGGATCTGGCACCCGAGGGGAAAACGGTTGCGGAATCAGAAGCAAATCTCATCCAGCTTGTCGAGGCGGCAGCCGCAAAACAGGATACGTCAGGTGTAAGACTTCTCTGGGGCACAGCCAATCTGTTTTCCCATCCGCGCTATATGAACGGTGCCGCCACCAACCCTGACTTTAGAGTCGTGCCCCACGCTGCTGCCCAGGTAAAAGGAGCGTTAGATGCGACGATCGCTTTGTCTGGAGAGAATTATGTGTTTTGGGGTGGTCGAGAAGGCTACTTCTCTTTACTTAACACCAACATGAATCGTGAACTAGACCACTTAGCGACGTTTCTGAAGAAGGCACGTGACTACGGCCGAGCCCAGGGTTTCAATGGCGCTTTTCTGATCGAGCCAAAACCGATGGAACCCACCAAGCACCAGTATGATTTCGACGTTGCCGCGGTAATCGCGTTTATGCAGCAACATGATCTTGGCGCCGATTTCAAAATTAACATCGAGAACAACCACGCGACCTTGGCGCGACATACTTTTTCACATGAGATACAGACAGCTATCGACGCTGGATTCTTTGGCAGCCTCGATGTAAACCAGGGTGATCCACACAGTGGTTGGGACACAGACGAATTTCTCCACAACCTCTACGACGCGGTTGAGATCATGCTCGTCTTGTTACGCGCGGGTGGAATTGGCCACGGTGGACTTAACTTCGATGCCAAGTTGCGTCGTAGCTCTACCGATCCGGAGGATCTATTTATCGGACACATCAGTTCGATGGACACGCTGGCGCGTGGGCTTATTATCGCTTTTGAGATACTCGAGAGCTCGGATTTGGAGGAACGCCTTTTGGAACGCTATGCCAGCTATGACGATGGCCCCGGTGCTCAGTTCGAGAGGGGTGAGCTTAGCCTGGGCGAGTTGGCTAAGCTTGCCGACAAGCTCGGTGAGCCGAAGCGGCGTAGCGGTAAGCAGGAGCTTTTCGAGAGCATCATCAATCGCTACATCCGCTGATTGCCAAGGGCTCCAACTTAGCGTAGCGGCGCCTGAGGCGGGTGTAGGTTTTAACGCTCGACTGCTTCGGCATGATGGGGGATTCGGTGACGGGGACAGCGATCCCGTCAACCACCGTTTCCCACGACAGCCCGGTTCCGTTTGCCGTGCCCTCGGCGTGATAGGCACGCAGAGCGGCCCCGAGACATGCGGAATTAGTTACCTTGAAGCGCCGGACCTTGGCTCCAAAAACATCAGCCAGGACTTGGAGGATGTCAGTGTTGACAGCTGCCCCGCCTGTGGCATGAATGACTTCGACATCGACCCCCATCCAACGTGAGTGGTTAGCAAGTGCCATCATTTGTGCCTCCACGACGGCGCGAACATTGCGGGCCGCGTCTTCTGCGGCGAGATCGACGCGGCGCACGCCGGGCGTGCGCACATTGGGGGTGATCTCGGGTTCGAACCACGGAAACATCATGCTGTCATTGTTTCCCGGTGGCGTCGCCTGCAGCATCTCAGAAAAGCTGTTCCAATCCAGACTATACGCATCGCGGACCTGTTCTCGCGCTAACGAGCCGTTCAATAAACAGGTGAGCCCCATGTAATCGCCGGTCGGTGAGCCAAATACGTGACCCGTTCCTGTTCGATCGATACGCGGCTCGCTCATCGGCCCGAAAAGCGTGTCGCTGGTCCCAAGAGAGACTGCGATCTGCCCTTCTCTGATCAACCCGGTGCCGACGAGACTGCAGGGATTGTCTCCGGACCATGCAACTATCTTTACTGCTGGCAACCCAAAACGATGTTGCCAATATGGTGCGAGTGTGCCGACGATTGTCGGCGACGGTACGATCGGCGGGAGCTTTGCGGCAAGCTTTGGGGCTGTAGCTTCAAGCATTTTCAAAGACCAGTCGCGGGTGCGCAAATCCATGAGGTTCATCCCCGAGGCATCGCCAGGATCAAGCGGCGCGTGTGCCCCAGCAAGCAGGGAGGCCATGAACGAGCTGACCATGTGCACCCGGTCAGTTGCCTCCCAGCCCTCAGGATCCTGCTTATAGAATTTGCGGATTTGTGGTCCCGTAAAACGCTCAAAAGCCCGCGAGCCAGTGAGCTGTGCTAGT
>JAYYTT010000112.1:0-11740 GCA_036344375.1 Acidobacteriota bacterium
GCTGTTGAAAGCGACCGCTTTCGCCAGTGAAGGCTGCCACCGGCCCGGCAATCTCGTCAGCGCTGAGCCCAAGTTCTAATGCCAAAGCAATCGCGGCAGCAAGGTTTTCCCCATTTGCCTGCCCAAACAAAGGGCTTTTAAACTCAAGATTCCCTTGGGGGGTCTCCAGGTGCAGCGTGCTTCCACCTGAGGCATATTCCCAACGTGTAATCTGATAAGTCGGAACAGTGATAACTGGCGCTGGCATGGTTTCGTAGACGGAATTGGTCGAAGGGGTATTCGATGGTTCACCGTGCTGATCGAGACTCGAGACTGAGCGAACTTTGCTGGGAGTAGTCGGGGGTGCTTTCCATCCGAAACCGACTACCTGCGCTTTGGTTCGTTTAATCAGTGTCGCAGAGGCTGGGTCACCTACGTTCAAAACGGCGATGCTGTCTGTTCCGAGACGTTCGAACAGCATCGCTTTGGCCTCTAGGTAATTATCCATGCTCGAGTGGAAATCAAGATGATCTTTACTGAGGTTAGTAAAGATGGCAGCGGCAAAGCGCGTTGCATCGACTCGCCGCAGCGTCAGTGCGTGTGAAGAAACTTCGATCGCCGCCGCCCAGCATTTGGTGTCGACCATCCGACGCAAGGCATTTTGAAGATCCGGACCCTCAGGGGTGGTGCGATGGGCAGGGTAGGGTGTGCCGGCAATATTCACTGTGGTTGTACTCCACCTTCCAACCGGCCCCCGTGCCTCGAGTAGAGCCTGACATAGTGCGGCAACCGTAGTCTTGCCATTCGTTCCAGTGACCCCAACGACAGTGAGTTCATGGCTCGGATTGTTATAGAATGCTGCGGCCATTGGCGCCAAAACTGCACGAGCATTATGAACACGTGCCCAGACAGGAGGGGCCTTGGCAAGATCCACACTGTTGGGATCAGCTTCAGCTACGATCGCTACGGCACCCGCGGCTACCGCGTCGGTGACGAAGCGCAGTCCGTCATGCACGAACCCCGGCACGGCGACGAAAACGTCGCCGGGCTGGACCTTTCGCGAGTCATACGCGATCCCAGTTACGACCGTGTCGGCGTCGCCGCGGTAGCTGGTCTCGGTCCCTGATAACAGAGACGCGAGGGCGGACCTCGTCGGCATGGCCTCCCCTTGCTGTTTACGCCCGTCACCCCTTGACGGGCAATAACCCTGTGTCCTCGTACTGAGGACCCTTAATTAACGAAAGCTCTTCCTCTTCGAGCAGTTCGCTAGCTGCCAGTTATCTGCAAAGGAGCAACCACGGTGTCAGGAGCTAAACGCAGCACCCGTACCGCCGCCTTAGCGATGGTCCGGAAAGCCGGCGCAGCGACCTCACTTCCATAATATCCCTTGCGTGGAGCGTCGATCATGACGAGAACGACAAGCTTGGGAGCAGATGCTGGCAAAATTCCAATAAAAGACGACACATACTGGCTGTACTGACCGTCAGGCCCAATCTTCTGGGCCGTGCCAGTCTTACCCGCCAGCCGATATCCACGGATCCCCGAGGCTTTACCGATTGCCGAATTTGGGTCGATAACGCCCTCTAATACGTCCATTACACGTGCTGCCGTGACTTTGTCTATGACACGACGACGAATCTTGGGTTGGTGCTCGAACTGCACGTTGCCTTTGGCGTCACGGATCTCCGAAACAATATATGGCTGAAGCAACAGGCCTCCGTTGGCGATTGCCGAGACGCCTGTAGTCAACTGTAGCGGTGTGACTGCAATTTCTTGTCCGATGATCATTGAGCTTTGTGAAAGTGATGACCAGCGACTTATAGGATGTAGAGAGCCGGAGGCTTCCCCCGGCAAGCCAATGCCCGTGGGTTCGCCGAAGCCGAAAGCCTTAAGCCATTCGTAAAACCGTGTGGGCTTTAGTCGCAAGCCAACCTTGATCATGCCTACATTGCTCGAGTTCGCGACGACTTCGGAAAAGGGCATGATGCCGAACCCTGGCTTCCAGTCGTGATACGTGTGGTTCGCAACTCGCAAAGCGCCGCCCTGGCAATCTATAAGCTCGTTTTCGAAGACAAGGTCTTCACGAAAACCGGCGGCCGCGGTAAAGATCTTGAATGTGGAACCCGGTTCGTACATGCTGTTTGAGGCCCTATTCCTGGACGAGAGCTCGACCAGCGCCTGGTCACGGACGTTAGGGTTAAAGGTTGGGTAGGAGGCTAGTGCCAGGACCTCGCCGGTGCGCGGGTCCATGACGACAGCACTCGCACCATCAGCTTCACGCTCAAGAACGACCTTCTCTAGAGTCGATTCCGCCACCCTTTGAAGGGATGGTTCTATAGGCAGGAAAATATCGTGGCCAGGAGTAGGGTCCTCACGGAAAGCCCCATCAGGATCGATAGGCTTCTGTCCGCCGTCTTTGAGGGTCAACCATCTCCCCTCCTGGCCACGAATGACGTCATCGAATCGGTACTCGACACCGGCCGCGCCCTTATTTTCGTTGTCAACGAAACCTAAGACGTGGGCTGCGAGCTGGCGGTTTGGATAGTAACGGCGGTTCGTAGGGTGTTTGCCTACTGAACGGTGGAGATTGTGTTCTTGTTTGACAGCCTCGACAGCACTGACGATCTCGGGTGTTGCATATCGTTCCAAATAAACAAGAGAACGTTCTTGATTCACAAGGCGTGCTAAATCCTCGGTCGGCATCTGGAGAGCCGGTGCAAGGATTGCCGGTGCGCTGTCACGATCGTCCAGCAGGTGGGGGTGGACGTAAATAGATGTCTCTTCGATAGTACTCGCTAAAAGATTTCCGTCGCGTGCGAATATGTTGCCGCGCGTCGCTGGGATGCTGACCTCGTGCTCTTGTTGTTCGCGGGCGCGCTCAACCAGGTATGCATGCTGCACGACCTGCAGGTGTGCAAGGCGAGCGATTAGCAGCCCGGTCCATAGGACAGCGCAGACAAGCACTAGGACCAGGCGCCGTTTCTGTAGACGGCTAACACTAGAAATTTTATGGTCGTCTACGACCATCTGTTTCTTCTGTAGCCTCGGCTAGGAGAGTTAAATTTCGGGCTGGGACAACAGGGGTTCGAGCCAGATACACGACCTGGTTTTCCTCAGCTTCCACTAGGATGGACACTTCGCGGGCCAGTTTTTCTATGCGCTCCAGGTTACTTACCGAGGAAAATTCGATATCAAGGCGCTGACGCTGCTCGTCGAGCTGTTTGATGTGGGCCTCGAGATCGACGACTTCGGTACGATACTGATGCAGTTTGGCGCGCAAGCTTGCAGACAAGAAGAAAGGGAGCACTAGTAGCATGCCCAGAGCCATCATCCGTGCCAGGTCACCGAATCTCCCTGGCTCCCGCGGCTTTACCAGGGGTCCGTTAAATACTCTGGGGCGACGAATCGGGCCCATGCTCAGCCCTTCCTGTTAGAGAGGGGAAGGAGAAATCCGGAGCGTGGCCCCGACAACCAGGGGCGAATGCTAGCCAGGGTTGTAAAGGGAGGCCTTTTACAACTCATTTTGGTCTAGCTAAGGCGACGGGACCACTTGCTCCGGACACTCGTTCTTTCCTTTATTATTTGGCGTTTGATGAGTCTAAAGTCGTACTAAAGCGCGGAGATTTGCACTCCGAGATCGAGGATTTGCCTCTATCTCATTGTTTTTTGGTTTTAGTGGGCGCTTAGTCAGGATTTCAACTTCCGTAAACTTTGTGCAGGCACATTGCGGCAAACGTGGTGGGCACACGCAGTCACTTTCCAGGTACCGAAAGGCCTGCTTCGCAAGACGGTCTTCAAGCGAATGGAAGGACAGGATTACGAGGCGCCCACCAGGAGCGAGTATGCGAGCAGCTCCTACGATAAAGTCGTAAAGGCCATCGAGTTCATCGTTGACTGCAATTCTTAACGCTTGAAACGTACGTGTTGCTGGGTGGATATGCTCTGGGGCCCGGGGAATAGAAGCCCTGACGATATCCGCAAGCTGGTCGGTGCTGCGCAGCTTGTTCTTCTGTCGCTCGCGGACTATCGCACGGGCAATTCGGCGCGCGTAGCGTTCATCACTGTAGCGTCGAAGTAACGAGGCCAGATCGTCAACGTCGAGGTTGTTGACAAGGTCAGCTGCTGTGAGCCCGGTAGTACGGTCCATCCGCATGTCCAATGGACCCGAGCGTCGAAATGAGAAGCCTCGTTCGGCCGAGTCGAGCTGTGTAGAGGAAATGCCGAGATCAGCGAAAATTCCGCGAATTGGCTGCCAACTGTGTTCTAATGCCAGTTCGGGAAGACGCCGGTAGTCACTGCTGAACAACTGAACACGATTTTCCCAAGGCTTTAAACGCTTGCGCGCGGTATCTATTGTCTCGGTATCTCGGTCAATTCCGACCACGGTACATTTCGGATCCGTACTAAGAATTGCGGCACTGTGGCCGCCGGTTCCGAGAGTCGCGTCGACGATCAACCCACCGTTCGGCGCGAGGTTGTCGAGAACCTCATTAACCATTACAGGGTGGTGTGTCGTGTCTGACTCCATGGTGGCTTGTTTATCCAATTCCTGCGGCCAAGAAAACCGCAAAGGCCTCGAAAAAGCCTGGATCGGTGTGGCGTTGATCATTTAGATTCCAAGCTCAGAGAGTTTTTCGAGGTCCTCCGCCGTCATCGGTTCCCCGTCCATGCGACTGCGGAAGATCTCGTGATTCCAAACGACTAGGTAGTCCATCTGACCCATCACCACAACTTCACCAGAAACCTTGGCCTCATCCCGCAATCTCTGTGGGACAAGAACGCGTCCCTGTTTGTCCATTGTGGTGACGTGCCCAAAATAATTGACGCGATCCATGAACTTTTGTCGGGCAGGGTTCATTGCCGGGATCCTTTGAATTCTCTCTTCGACGGCTGCCCAGACAGGCAGGGGATAAATGCGGACATTTGTGCCGTCGACGCTGGTGAGGAAGACCTCAGCACCATAAGCGTCGCGAAGCGCCGTACGAAAAGACGTCGGGATCTTGATCCGGCCTTTGTCGTCGACAGTAGCCGGTTGGTTGCCTCGAAGCATTTCACTCTGTTTTCTATGGATTTACCCATAATCTTAGGGATAAAAAACCACTTTAATCCACTTCCGCCCACATGGAATATACGGATACTTTAATTCTGGTGCAAGCAAGAAGTGAAAAAAATGAAGAAAAGATGCCCCAGACAAGCAGTTAGCTAAAGGCTCCGCAGGGTGCCATCAAGTCCATGGGGTCCGTGTCTGTGCGTAAGCTATCCGGAATTGAAGACAACAAAACCGACTAGTTTCGCTTGAAGAACCCGTTTAAGACTAGCCTACGGTGGTTTACTGAGCGCTTCAGTTCTTCTTGGCTGCCTGTTGTCTCCAAAAGTCAAGGACCGAATCGAGTGTTTCTTCTAGCGTAAAAGATGGATTCCAGCCGAGCTGCTCACGCGCCAGGCTCGCGTCACCCCGCAAAGCTACAAGATCAGCTGGGCGGAGACGGCTAGCATCCTGCTGGACATCGATATCAACTTTGGTTGAGCGGAGAAGATACTCAAGCACATCACCGATGCGAACCGCTGTACCATTGGCAAGGTTGTAAGCCTGACCTGGTTGGCCGTGCTCGGCTGCCAACAGATAACCCTTGGTTATGTCACGTATATCGCTGAACTCACGCAGTGACTCCAGATTGCCGACGCTCATCCGGGGTTTGACTAGACCGGCTTCAGCCCATGCCACCTGCCTCCCGAAATCGCTGCAAACGAAGCTCGGTGACTGCCACGGGCCAGTGTAGTTGAACATCCTGAGGATTACGGTGGGAACCCCTTCGCTCTCCCAAGCTTGGCGAGCGAGCAGTTCGGCGCACATTTTGCTCACCGCATAGGGACTCTGTGGGTGTGTTGGATCATCTTCGGTTAGTGGGCGTGAGTCCGGTGGGGGAGGGCCGTAGATTTCACCGGTTGAAGCTAGGACGACCGTTGGCTTAGGTTCCAATTCTGCCGCCACCTCGAGCACGGCTGATGTACCAACAACGTTAACTTCTAGAGTTTCGCGTCGTTTTTTCCATGCCCGTCCGACGTTGGTTATGGCTGCCAAGTGGTAGATCACCTCGGGGTGAAATTGGTTGACAGCGTCTCGGATGGCGTCAGCTTTTCGTATATCGCCCTTCGTGAACGTTATGTGGTCGAGGATGCTCTCAAGCCGTTGCCCGGTAGCTGTGTCAATTCCTGCTACCTCAGCATCACGCTCAAGAAGCGCGGCTGCCAAGTGCCCACCGGCAAAGCCGCCTATTCCGGTGATCAGACTACGCATTCTTCCTTAGAATTCTACTCAAGCAGGAGTTCGTTCGCGCCAGTAGTCCAACAGGTCCTTCGCTGTTTGTTCGAAGGGGATTTCCGGAGACCATCCAGTAGCTTTGCAGAAACGCGAATTGTCTCCAAGGAGCAAAGGCACATCCGATGGTCGCAGACGTTCTGGATCTTCGACCACTTCGATATCTTGTTCACTGTTATCCAGAAGGATCTTGAGGACTTCCTCTATTCGGTAGGCCTTGCCACTGGCCACGTTATACACCTCTCCTGGGCTGCAATGTTCTAGGCTAAGCCAATAGGCTCGCACGATATCGCGGACGTCGGTGAAGTCTCGCTGTGGGTTCAGGTCGCCTACGTGGATGACCGGAGGCCGCTGCCCCACTTCGATCTCGGCGATTTGTTTAGCAAAGTTGCTGGTAACGAACACATCTCCGCGCCGTGGTCCAGTGTGGTTGAACGCTCGAGTACGAACCACCTTAAGGCCGTACGACTGGAAGTACTGATACGCGAGCATGTCTTGAGCAACCTTCGATACCGCGTACGGTGAAAGTGGCCGCAACGGATTTTCCTCGGTGATAGGAGCTTCCTCTGGGTGTACGAGACCGTATTCCTCAGAAGACCCTGCGATCTGAATCGATGCGGTGCTCTTGATCTCCCGCATGGCCTCGAAGATGTTGAGCTGACTAATAGCATTTGTGGTTATCGTCTCTCCGGGCGAATTCCATGATGAAGGCACGTATGATTGCGCCGCCAAGTGAAAGATCCGCTCCGGCTGAATATCAGCCAGCAATGTCTTAACCGACGATGCGTCTCGCAAATCGCATTCATAGAGATCAATGGCGTCTTCAATATGCTCGATGTTCTCGCGCCTGGAGCGCCAGCGGCAGGTCCCGACTACTTCGACCTGTTGTTCAAGCGACAGGCAGTACTCAGCGAGATGGCTGCCTACAAAGCCCGTAATCCCGGTAATTAAAATCTTCATCAAAGGAGTCCTTCGGAGGGAGTTGACGGGAGGCAAGATAACACGACGTCGGCATCGTGTGCCTCAAAGGCGATGAGGTAGGAGCCCCTTCGCTCCTTGGTTCTTATTGTACTGTGCGAACGCTCTTGCAACGATCCATAGACAGGTGTTTCGTGGGCTCTGGGACCAGTTGGGTATTTCCCGGGTTCGAAAGTTCCAATTGGACAGTGCTGACCTTGGTCTACAAGTCAACGATTTGAACCGCATTCGCGGGCTACTAGCAAGGCCAGTATTTTCATTGCTATTACGTCAGCCTTCTTCGCTGCCGAAGCCCATCGCGCCCACGTTGAGCAGCTCAATTAATATCGAAAACTGAAGTTCATCGCGGAATGAGAACTTGTTTTGTCGTACTCGCCCTCCGATTGAACAGCACTGCGTGTTCCAGGTTGCGCCGATCATAAAAGCCTGCATCTCACGTTCCGTAACGTCCAAAGTGAGGTTGCCGATGACGGTAACCAGTGCCCGGAATAGATTGATACGGCCGCCGCCACTGAGGCGGTCACTCGATTCAACGTCTACCTTGGACGGATCATCCTCGTTGGCAAAGGTCCTGGCACTCCGGAACCAGGTGATGTTAGTTGTCGTGGACGCCGAATTTATTGTCCCACCTAATGTAAAACCTCCTAAGCTCCAGTCAGGAGTGAAGCGCATCTTTGCGGAGATGTTGATCGCTGGCGTTGGGGTCACCCGCCCCCCAACTGCCCAGGGTAGCGGGAGCGCAGGAAATAAAATATTAGAGTCTCGTTCTCGCAGGTCGAAATCACGCTCCAATCCGACACTAAATACCTCCCATACCGTTCGTTGCTCGTCGGTGGGACGGTTGAAGCGCTTGGCGAGAAATCGGCTGGTTAGCGACATCCGTGCAAAATGACGGTCACCGCCGAAGCCATCGATCTCGTCAAACTGGATAATATTGCCCCGAACAAAGTCCTCTTGCTCGAATTCGCGTTGGCGCCCCCAAGTGAAACGAGGTTCCAACACGTGCTTATAACGAGGTGAATAGTTGCTCGTTGGTGTGTCAAAAATCCGGAAGAGGCTCGGTCCGATAACCTCAATACCCGTCTCATAGACGTTCCGGAAGATTGGTTCATCAACGAACTCTCCTCCTTCGACTCGCTGGCTATAATAAGTTGACCGCCATGCGAGAAACGGGTTGAAGGTCAGCCAAGGGATCTGAGTGAAGGCAAGCGAGACTTCCGGGAACGCGTCAATTCGCTCATAGCGTCCGCCTATTGGATCCTCTCCAGGGCTACGCCTCTCACGCACTAACCCTGCGTAAGAACCTTGGAACTCAAAGTACAAGGGCTCATATATGGGTCGTTGGCGAACCCGGAACTCGACCTCAGGGGCGCGTCGTCTCACCACGGAGTCAACGGTGCCAAAGTAGGTCCGATTTTCGTCCGCGACCAAGTTGAGGGTATAGCTGCTCCATGACCGTGTTAAGAAAACCCCGGCCGAAGAATTGCGTCGCAGAAAACGGTTGTAATTGTCTTCGTAGCCTTGGATGAACTCTTTGCTTGAGAAAAAATTGGCGTTGGCGTTCAGCTTCCAATTACTCGGCAGTGCCATCTGATGGTTACCATCTAGCGTCCAACCTCTGACCACTGGAGTGATGTCATCATCAATTTCTTCTCCCGTGGAATTGTCGGGTTCTGCAAGATCCTCAGGATTGGAGCCTTGTAACCAGAAAAAACGCAAATTGCCTGAAGAGCCGGGCGTGATGCGATGGCGGTAGTCACCCCTGAAGGCAGATCCGGCGCGGCTGTAGTATTCATAGATAAAGGTGGCATCCATATTTCGATTGATCGCCCAGAAAATCGGCTGGCTGAACATGAAGCCCTTGCGGGATGAGTTACCGATACCCGGCATCAAGAGTCCGCTAGAGCGTTTCTTTTCGCTGATTGGGTAGTAGAGAGCTGGCAAATAGAGGAATGGCACGCCCTTTATCTTGAAGACGGCATGCTTCATCATTACGTGGTCGTCGGCGAAAAGGTCGAAGGTTCGAGCTGAAAATTCCCAGATGGGCAGAGCCTGGGTGCATGGTGTGACGACGCCGTTCTGGATTCGAAAGGCACCTGGTTTGAATTGCTCAATGTGCGTACCTCGAAAATAGACGTCTCCCGGCCCGATGCCGAAGGCATTCTCTACGGTTCCCGTTCCAGCAAGGAGATACCCGTCCATCCGTGAGCCGTTCATTAGGACATCGCTGGAAAGCAATGTCACATTGCCTTCAGCTGCGAAATGCCAATCTTCACCGGTGTCGCCCGGAGGTGTTACCACTATGCGATCGGCCTGCAGTCTCCATTCAGGACGCCCATCGATGTCAGCATAACCAGCCAGAACAAAGGTACCGTCTTCGTTGGCTTCGAACCTGTCGAATCCAACTTGACGCAACCCCGGGATATTGAACGGTAAAAGGGGAGTCTGCTGCGCGGCCTGGTTAGGCTCCAGTGGAGCCTGGGCGATCGCCGGGCAAGGCGCCAGTAAAGCGAGTAGCAAACCGAATACGATAGTCACACCGGTTCGTTGGCTCGTGATGTAGATGGTAGAAGGGCAGAATCCCATTCTAAAAGGCTCCGGAAACAAATGCGCCTAACTTTATATTAAGTGTCAACGAGCAGTGGGCGTAAGGAACCAACCAGGTACGTCGATCCACATACGCAAATCAAGTCTTCTGGGGCGGCAGAGGCACGCGCTGCCGCGAGAGCCTCTCTAGGGTTATCTACTGCCTGGCTTTGCGACGGAGGAGCGCCGATCGTGAGGAGCTCGTGAGCTGCTGTAGCTCGCTCCGACGGCGCCCGCGTTGCGACGAGATAATCAGCAAGTGGGTAGAGAGCTTGAACAATACCCTCAGTATCTTTATCGGCGAGGGTCGAAAGTACCAAGTGAAGACGGTTAAATATTTTACGGTGCCTCAGTTCCCGTAGGTACTTGGCCAGTGCTTGTGCTGCTTCTGGATTATGGCCCGCGTCCAAGATAATAGGTGGACTTTCCTCCAGCCACTCGCAACGACCTGGCCAATGGGTGTTGCGCAGGCCTGCCCAGATGGCGTCCGAACCTATCCTGAGACGTCGTCGGTCTAAGGCCTCCGCGGCGAGGATGGCACACTGTGCGTTTTCGACCTGGTGCCCACCAGGAAGCGAAACTTCCAGGCCCACGTAGCCACGTAATTGGCCAGTGAAGTCGATCGTGTGGCACAGCCGTGCGTCGGTACCCTGCACCACTAAAGGAAATGACTCCGTTTCCCACAGTGTTGCTTCTACAGATACAGCTTGCTGCCGGATGACTTCAAGAACAGATGGTTTTTGTGGTGCCGTCACCGCTATACCTCCGGATGGAATGATCGCTGCCTTCTCAGCAGCGATCATTTCGACATCTTTGCCTAAATACTCTTGATGATCGATTGCCACTGACGAAATTACCGCGACCCGTGGCCGAGTAACGTTGGTAGCGTCCCAGCGGCCACCTAGGCCGACCTCGAGCACTGCTAAGTCAACCTGAGCCTCCGCAAAATAACGAAAAGCTGCTGCAGTCAAGATCTCGAAATAGGATGGTGGGCTATCAAGGTGTTTGTCGACGGCAGCGAATACAAACTCGAGTTGAGTATCGAGGCCTGAGACGCTGATCGGTGTTTCATTGATTTGGAATCTTTCCTCGACAGCGGTGAGATGGGGGGATGTGTAAAGGCCTATGCGGTGCCCCGCGGCGCGGCCCACGGCGGTCAGCATAGCGGCAACAGAACCCTTGCCGTTGGTACCTCCGATGATCGCGGTTGGGTAGTCTGATTGTGGGTTCCCGAGGGCTTCTAGAAGTTTATGGATGCGGTCAAGTCCCGGGTTGACTTGCCTTGAGTCTATCGACTCCAGGCGCTGCCGAATGTTACTTCCGCCAACCATGCTTGATCATTACTCGGCGTCCGTGTCGCCGTATTCCTGCTTTTTTGTCGGAATCTCGGCGTGTACCCTCGAGACGGCGGAAGCGAGAAGCTCGGCGGGCAGTAAATAGCGGATAGCCCGCGCTAGCGTCTCCTTCAGTTGGTTTCGGGGTACGACCAAATCGAGCATGCCGTGCTCAAGAAGAAATTCGCTACGTTGGAACCCTTCCGGTAATTTCTCGCGGATCGACTGCTCGATCACGCGCGGGCCAGCGAAGCCGATCAAAGCGCGGGGTTCCGCAATGTTGAGGTCACCGAGCATAGCGAATGATGCTGTCACACCGCCGGTGGTTGGGTCTGTGAGCACCGAGACATAGGGCAGGTGGGCTTGATCAAGACGGGCAAGCGCGGCGGTGATCTTTGTCATCTGCATAAGCGAGAGAGCGCCTTCTTGCATGCGGGCCCCGCCCGAGCTTGAGACGATGATTATCGGACGCTGAGTTTCAAGAGCCCGCTCGATGGCAAGGGTGATCTTTTCGCCGACCACCGAGCCCATACTGCCGCCCATG
>JAYYTT010000113.1:0-6554 GCA_036344375.1 Acidobacteriota bacterium
TGTCGCCAAATTCCCGAGAAAGAACTTCCGCAACATGTTCGCCAACGTGACGGATGCCGAGTGCATAGATAAAGCGGGACAGGGTGGTGTCCTTGCGAGCCAGGATCGCACCGACCAAGTTTTCAGCTTTCTTCTTTCCAAAGCGTTCGAGTGGCACTAATTTGTCGACCGTTAGCCCATAGATGTCAACAATCGAATCCTGGATCAGCCCTTCGTCCATGAGTTGTCGAACCGTCTTGTCGCCCAGTCCTTCAATGTCAAGGGCGTGACGCGAACCATAGTGCTCAACGGCACCGCGTAACTGAGCCCCGCATGAGACACCGCCGGTGCAAACAAAGTAGGCACCATCCCGCACAACACGAGCTTCACAAACCGGACAGCGCACCAGCATCTCAAATGGCAACGATCGTTCAATGTCGGGCCTGTCATCGATTCGTTCAACAACATATGGGATCACATCGCCGGCTCGAGCAACACGCACTTTGTCGCCGCGGCGGATGTCCTTCTCAGTGATTTGATCGTAGTTGTGCAAAGAAGCTCGTGAGATCGTGACTCCACCAACTTCTACGGGTGCCAACTGGGCGACGGGCGTTAAAATTCCGGTGCGACCGACCTGCAGAACGATGTCCTCGATGGTCGTAATTTCGAGCCGCGGTGCAAATTTATAGGCCATCGCCCACCGCGGGCTACGTGAACGCTCACCCAATGCTCGTTGATGATCAAGTCGATCAATCTTAATCACTACGCCATCTATCTCGTAGGGTAGAGCATCGCGTGCCGTCTCAAGTTGATGGTGCAAGGCGATGGCTTCATCGATATCACTACAGTGTTCACTGCGTGAGTCCACCTTGAAACCCCAGGCACGCAACAAGTCGAGTTCTTGTCCGTGGGTCTCCGGACGTTCAAACCTGCCCGAGCCGCTCACACCGATCTCGTCCCGGGTGCCCCAATCGACCGAAAGAATGTCGTAGAAAAAAGCATCGAGCGGACGTTGCGCAGTGACCGACGAAATAAGTTGCCGCATGGCCCCAGCGGCAAGATTTCGCGGATTGGCAAAGGGCTCTTCGTCACGCTCCAGGCGCTCTCGATTGAGACGATGGAAACCCACCAAAGGCACGTAAACCTCTCCACGCACTGAAAGCATCGGTGGCGGATTGCCAACAAGACGCAGTGGTACGCTCGGGATGGTTCTCAGATTATCGGTAACTTGCTCCCCATAAATACCGTCGCCTCGGGTAGCACCAATATCGAGCACACCAGCTCGGTAAACCGCCTCAATCGATACACCATCGAATTTCAACTCGGTGATGTATTGGACGGAATCGACCCCGAGACCTTTGCGCACCCTCTCGTCGAACTCCCGCACATCTGCTTCTTCGGCGCCAGAATCGAGCGATTGCATGGGCGCCTGGTGCTCAATTTCCGAAAACTCTGATTGGACTGTACCGCCTACACGTTGGGTCGGGGACTCGACCGATTGCAATTCCGGGAAAGTTTCCTCGAGTGCCTGTAAGCGGCGAAATAAAGCGTCGTAGGTACCATCTGCAAGGCGCGGGTCGTCGAGAACATAGTAGCAATGATCGTGATAGCGGATCGCGGCGGCGAGATCCGCTGCCTCGCGGGCATACTGTTCAACAGCCTTGTCGTTAATCGGCTTGAACGACAAGTCATCGGGATCAATAAATCGGTTTCCCTGGTCAGCCTTCATCTCAAGTGTTACGTGCCTTTTCGTTGATGGAAAATTTCGAGGACCTCCGCTTGACTCACTTGTCCGAAAGCTTCGTACCATGAGCCAACCGCCCGGAAATAAGGTGGTCGTAAGGGACACACCACAACATCAGCCACCTCTTCTAACTCAGCTAGGGTTTCTGGAGATCCAACCGGTACTGCAAGGATACGGCGTGCCGGCTTGGCGCGCTCTAAAGCTAACAGCGCGGCCCTTATAGTCGAGCCAGTAGCAACACCATCGTCGACAATAATCGTCGTCCGCCCGTCGAGATCTATGCGCGGCTGGATACGGCGAATATCAGCAAGCTTCTGAACCAATTCAGCACGCTCCGCTTCGATTGTGCAGGCCAGCATTGAAACTTCAACTTGCTCAGCAACCTTGGCGTCAATCCACATGGCCTCTTCCTCTCCTACCGCGCCCATAGCAAGTTCTGGGTTCCACGGTGACCCCAACTTTTCAACAGCTATTACATCGAGTTCGGCATCAAGCTCGCGGGCGACAACATCTGCAACAACAACTCCACCCCTTGGAATTCCAAGGACGACCGCTGAAGGCCCGATATCAACCTTGTCGGCAAGTTCCTCGGCAACTCTGGTACCAGCTTGTCTGCGATCACGGAACCGCTCCATCAGCTGACTAAAACACGCCGCTGTACCAGGGTACAAACCAGACCAACCCATATTGCTAGACGCGGTATCCTGCTAACTCAACCTGAGGGGAAACCTTGCACAACCTTTCCTATCCAGTCACTGACATTCACGTCCACATCCAGCCGTGGCAACAGCTCCATCCCGGCGCCCAGGCAGTTATGTCGTTTGGTCGGCCAGATTACGAAAGCCTGGCAGTCATGATGAACGACCCGGCCGCAGTGCTAGCGCGCATGGATGCGGACGGTATCGACCGGATCGGCATGATCAACTACGTCGCACCCCGCTTAATGGGATTCACGGACGACGTGAACGATTGGTGCGCTCGTATTTCGAAGGCCGACCCACGCCGCTTGCTCGCCTTTGGTGGCCTTGACCCACGTGAGCCGAGCGTCATCAAGAACCCGGCTGCTGCTGTCGATCGTCTTGTCGACCTCGGCATCCGTGGCCTGAAGATCCACCCGCCACACCAGGAGTTAAAGGCCAACGCCTATCGGAAGGACGCTGCAGAGGAGTACCTCCCAGCACTTGAAGGCATCTACGGTCGTCTTCAAGAGGTGAAGATGCCGCTCATGATCCACACTGGAACCTCGGTTTTTCCGGGAGCACGTTCTCGCTATGGCGACCCCATGGACTGCGACGACATAGGCATTGATTTCCCGGAGCTTAAGATGATTCTCGCCCATTGTGGCCGGCCAATGTGGGCCCAGGGTGCCATCTTCATAATCCGGCGATTCCCAGATGCATACATAGACCTGTCGAGCATTCCACCAAAGCGCCTGCTGCACTACATTCCGATGCTGGAGAAGCTTGCCAACAAATGCCTATGGGGTACTGATTGGCCGGGCCCAGGGGCACCCACCATGGACCATAACTTGATGGAGTTTCTCAAGTTGGATCTTTCAGAAGAAGCCTGCAAGCTCATCCTTCACGATAATGCTGCCACGCTATTCCCCGACCTCTAATTAGGCATATGTTCAGTACCTCGAACTCTGCTAAGTTCGTAGGAGTTTCGTAGACTCCCGCTATAAACAAACCTCTCAGACATGCAAAGTTCATTAGTTAGTGCTCGGCGTCATCAGATAATTTTCGTGATTCTGCTTACAGTCTGCCTTGCCCAGGTAGGCTGGTGGATGATGGATCAGTGGCTGTTCAGTGGTGAAGTTCAAGAGAGCCTCCAAGAAACTCATCAGCGCAGTGTCGACGCAGCTAAAGTAATGGTCGAACAAGGCGTTGCCACTAACAATGTTGCCGAAATGTTCCCAGCCCTGTCAGTAAGCAAAGACGGGGAAACCATCTACATCGAACCCACTATCATCGAAACATTGGCTGCAGAGCGGGATAGCCGCCGGAACCGCTACGCCTGGGAGGGTGGCTTCTTTCTAATTGTGTTGAGCGCGGCTATCGGTGTCCTCTGGCGTACCGTTCAAACGGAAGGGCGGTTGCGACAGCGCCAACGCAACTTCGTCACCGCAGTAACCCATGAACTGAAAAGCCCATTAGCGAGTGTGCGCCTGTCTGCCGAGACACTCCAATACCGAGAGAACGATCGGGAAACACGTGAGCGTCTCATCGAGCGTCTTCTCAACAGCCTCGACCGCATGGACGCAACTGTTTTGAACGTCTTGGACACGACGCAAATCGACGAAGGCAAACTCGCTCTAGAGGCGCAGACAGTTGTGTTAACACCTTGTATCTACGAAATCGTCAACTCCCTTGAGGCTGCGGCAGAGAGTGCCGGAGTCAAGGTGGAGATTGCCGCGGACGACGAACTCACGGTGTACGCTGACCAGTCAGCCTTGACTGTGGTTCTGCGCAACCTGATCGTTAACGGTATCGATGCGGCGGCAGGGGCAGAGAACGCCACGGTCACTATTGAAGCGAACAAAGCAGACTCAAAAACGGTTGTAGAGGTAAGTGACAACGGCCGCGGCTTTCACCCAACCGAAGGGGAGAAGCTTTTCGAGAAGTTCTACCGGCTCGGTAACGAAATACGGCGTGAAGGGCGCGGTACCGGACTGGGTCTTTATATTGCCCGCTCTCTAATTGCTGAAAGTGGTGGGGAGTTAAGCGCTCACAGCGATGGACCAGGCCGGGGGGCGCTATTTCGCGCCACATGGCCCCGGATACTCCAGGATGGACATCTGCCTGAGGCAAACACTTGAGTAACGGAGCGAAAATCCTTGTAATCGAAGATGAGCCGGAGCTCGCCGCTGGCATCGTCGAGAACCTTACCGCAGAAGGCTACCTGGCCACTGTCGCAACTGACGGACAGGCGGGACTCAATGCTGCGCGAAGCGGCAACCACGAGTTGTTGATCTTGGACGTCATGCTGCCTTACAAGGATGGTTTTGCTGTTTGTCGGGAACTTCGGGAGGAAGGCAATGAAGTCCCCGTCTTGTTCCTGACTGCTAAGAGCGATCCAGAGGACCGGATTCGAGGATTGGAAGGCGGCGCCGACGATTACATGTCGAAGCCTTTTCACCTCGAGGAGTTGCTCCTGCGAGTCGCCGCCATCTTGCGACGCAATCGTTGGTATAAACGCTCAACCCTCGATCGACCGGTGATTCGTTTCGGTGAAAACGAGATGGACTTCCGAACCTATCGCGGACGCAGCGCTGACGGCGTTGAGCACGAACTCACCCACAAGGAGGCACTTATCTTTCGTCTTCTTGCTGAAAGAGAAGGACAAGTCGTTTCACGCGACGAAATCCTCGATGTCGTGTGGGGATACGAAGCATTTCCATCATCGCGAACGATAGATAACTTTATCCTCCGGCTACGCAGGCGTTTCGAACAAACTGCCAGCACCTCTCGATACTTTCACACAGTGCATGGCGTCGGGTACTTATTTAAGAGCGACGCCAAAGACCCATAGCACCAACTCCCAGAGGGCGGCTACGTCTTGATCATCCCTTTGTAGTTGCTTGGCTCCAACACGTGCCCCGGGAACAAAGTGTCCCGGTTGGCCGGCGAAAGGTGTGTGTCGGCCACCTCACCGAAGACATCCCTGAAATCAGTCGTGATCGCTAGGTCACGACCCTGGTAGCGTTGCTCGCGGGATAGACCCGGCCAGTCGCCATACACCGTTCCCCCATTCACCTGCCCTCCGAGTACCATGCAAGCGTTAGCATGACCGTGGTCGGTACCCCGGCTTCCGTTCTCCTCCACGGTGCGGCCGAACTCGGACATCGTCAACACAACTACGTCCTCCATCCGGTCGCCGAGATCGCGGGCAAAGGCAGCTAGAGCCTGGCCAAATTCCGTTAACCGGTTGGCAAGGGGTCCCTCAGTGCTCCCCTGCTGACGATGAGTATCCCAGCCCTCAATATCGGCGAAGGCGATCTCCAAACCGATATCAGCCTTGATAAGTTGCGCCACATGGCGCAACTGCCGACCAAGCCCGACGTTGGGATACTCTGCACCGTTCGCCACCTGGTAGCGCAACGGGTCTGCCGTTTTGAGGAACGCAACCGCGTCCAGTGCTTCAGCCCCCGTGGACAAAACAATGTCCCTTTCGTCAGCCCCATAGAGGGCCTCGAAACCACTAGCAAGCATCTCGCGCTGGCGCTGGTTGCCGCTAGTTCGTCGTCTCGCTTGTTCGACCTGACGCTCGTTGGCCATATCGGTTGCAGCATTCATCTGTCGATCAGCACCTCGAGCACGCTGACTCGGTGCCCCTTCACCACCAAGGAATTGCTGCAAGTCACCGACCGCTAGCGATGCCTGCGGTCCACTAAGAGCCAGGGGCTCTTGCTGGGTAACCGCGAGACCACGTATCAACGCCTGCGGACCGCCAAGCTCAGCTTCGGCTGTTTCCGCAAGCAACCGGTTCAACCAGCCATCTGGGGTACTTTTGACACCAGGTGTACCAGTTTCCATGTAGTCTTGGGCATCGAAGTGTGAGCGTGTCGCGTCTGGCGAGCCAACGGCATGAACGATCGCCAAGTGCCCCTCCTCGTACCACGGTTGCAATGGCGCGAGCGACGGATGCAGGCCAAAAAATCCGTCCAGATCGATGGCGCGATTGTTACCTCGGCCAGGTGGCTCAATCGCGATGTTCTGGCGGGCCTTGTAATACTCCCTATCGCCGTGAGGAACAACCATGCTCAAGCCATCGGCGGCACCTCTCTGAAACACGCACACCAATATCTTTCCCCTGCCTTGCAACGACGCCG
>JAYYTT010000114.1:0-4101 GCA_036344375.1 Acidobacteriota bacterium
TTATTCAAGATGACCTCGAGTTCTTTAACGTTGCTTTCCATACGAATATGGATGTCTTTGATCGTTTGGTCGAAGAGGACCTGCAGCAAGCCGCAATCGTTTTGGCGAGCTTCGCATATCATGCTGCTACACGGGATGGTCCATTTCCATATTCGGATGGTCTGAACAATGGTCGACGCTGGCACAAGTAGCACACTTGTGGCCAGGTCTCGGTTGGTTTCGCAGCACCCATAGATTGGGTACCATCGCGATCTTCACATCGTGTTCCGGAAGACCGGGCGCCGCCAGGCGTGGGCTCGCGCTGACACGAATCTTTGTTGTACGGAGGGAGACGCTCGTTCTAATCACCGGCTTGAACTGGATGTTCTGTAGTCGTGCCTGGGGCACTCGCACCCCCGCGCTTTGCGTCATTGCGATTGCTGTCGTTTTGCTTTCAGGCAGCTGTGCGCCAGAGACGGAGCGTTCTTACCTTGTCATACTGACGGAAGGCATTCCGCCTACGCTTGACCCGCTCGCAGCACTTGATAGCCGAGTCGACAATCCGGTAATTAATCTTTACAGCGCGCTCGTACAATACATTCCCGGGACCACCGAGTTGTCGCTCGACTTGGCAGAGTCCTATGAGGTTTCGGATGACGGGCGCCGGTATTTGTTTACGCTTCGCTCCGATGCCGTATTCCATGACGGAACACCCGTCCGTGCAGTCGACGTCAAGTACTCGATTGACCGCATGCTTACTCTCAAGACGGGGGTGTGGGCCTACTTAACGCCTGTGAGTGGGGCTGAGATCTTGGGTGGCCGGCACGTGGCTATCGACTTGTACGAGCCGTTCCACGGGTTACTAGGCGCGCTGACACGTTTTTATGTGGCCAATTCTGAACTCGTACGGGCCAACGAATTCCAGGGAGACTTGGGTCAACGATGGCTACAGAGTCACGATGCTGGGAGCGGACCGTACAGGCTGGTGTCTTTTCAACCCGAACAACAATTCACTGTGGAGCGTTTCGACGATTATCACGGCGGTTGGGGGGAGCGTCACATTGAAAGAGCTGTATTTCGGGTTATTCGAGAAGAGGCAGCCCGCCGTATAGCGCTACGTAATGGCGACGCAGATTGGATATATCTTTCCAGCGCCGACACACTTGAGGCGCTCGCTGGTGAGCCGGGCATCACAGTCAATCGAGATCCGACTCTCAACCAACTGTATTTTGCGTTCAACACGAGGCGAGAACCCTTACGGGACGCACGTGTTCGGCGTGCTCTTGCTCTGGCTTATGATTACCAGGGGCATGTTGAGCATCTAATGCGCGGCAATGCCGAGTTGCCATATGGCGTGCTGCCAGCTCGTGGTGAGTGTGCGAGCTCAGATCAACCGCCTCCGCGTCACGATCTTGTAGAGGCCAAACGTCTTATCGCCGAGGCCGGAGTGCGGCCGGGCGAGGTTGAACTGACCATGGCTTTTGAAGGCACTACTGGGGAGACTCCATTTTTTGAGATCATGCGCGCCGGGGCGGCTGAACTAGGTATCCGAGTCACCGCAGTGGACATCGAGTGGGACGCAAAGGTGTCGAATTACTCCCGGCCAGATAGTTCGACAGACATGGGGACCATTTGGCTGTTCGCCCCAGGACCTGAGGCCCATCACTTTCTGTATTCCTTGGCCCATTCCAGTCAAGCTGGTGATGGGGGGAACAACTTTGCTTGGTACCAAAACCCCGTAATGGATCGGCTTCTCGACCAGGCGGCGGCGGCAACCGAGGAAGAACGGCGGTGCTCGTTGTATCGGCAGGTTGAGGCGCTTTGGCTAGAGGAAATGCCGTTTGCAGTCTCAGTGACAATGGTTGGGCTGTCTGCCCAGAGAGATGACCTAAAAGGTTACTCGGTGGCATTGGGGCATCCGCTGACGCAAAACCTATACCCGATGTGGCTTGAATGATGGGACGTTACGTTGCACGCCGTTTGTTCTTGATGATCCCGGTATTGCTGGGAGTAAGCATTTTGGCGTTTTATGTCTCGCAGTTGCTCCCCGGTGATCCGGCGCGAGCGGCAGCGGGACGCCTAGCCACTCCGGAGCAGCTTGAGGCAGTCAGGGAACGTCTCGGACTGGATCAGCCGATACCAGTCCAGTATGGGCTTTACATCGGGCGACTGCTTCAGGGCGACCTTGGAACCTCGTTAAGTTCGAAACAGGAAGTTGCACAGGAGTTGCGTATATTTTTCCCGGCTACGCTTGAGCTTCTTTTTGCGACGATGGTGCTCACGGTCGTGTTGGGAATAGCCATTGGCGTGCGCGCTGCTACCAGCCGCGGTGGATGGGTTGATCGGGCATTCTTGGGCTTTTCATATTTAGGGGTTGGGATGCCAGTTTTCTTTCTCGCCTTGCTCCTACAGCTTGTGTTCGCAGGCTGGCTTCGGGTACTACCGATCGCCGGGCGGTTGAGTCTTGAAACCGTTCCTCCACCCGTACTCACGGGCTTGTATACCTTTGACGCGTTATTTGCGGGGCAGTGGGCAACAATGATGGATGCGGGGCGCCATTTAGTATTGCCGGCACTAACTCTTTCCATAGCGGGAATATCAGAGGTTGGTCGGATTACTCGCTCGGCAATGCTGAATGCATTGGAGCAAGATTACGTGAGAACTGCACGGGCCAAAGGTCTTTCCGAACGGGCAGTGTGGCTGCGGCACGCTCTTCCAAACGCGATGCTGCCGACAACGACAGTAATTGGACTCCAGGTCGCTTTTCTGCTTGGGGGGACCGTGCTCATTGAGAATATATTTTCCTGGGGCGGACTCGGAACTTACGCATGGAAGGGAATCTTCCGCTTGGACATCCCAGTCATTATGGGAATCACGTTGGTGTCGACAACGGCCTATTTGTTCGTGAATTTGGGCGTGGACTTGTTGTACACAAAGCTTGACCCACGAATTCGTTATGAATAAAACGTTCCAGTTTTGGAACCCGAGCCTTCTGCTGGGGTTAGCTATTGTTGGATTATTTGCCGCGATGGCAATTTCCCCAGGCTTGTTTTCAAGCCAGGATCCTGCCGGCCTTAGACTTGAGCACCGGCTTTCGGCACCCTCAGCAGCCAATTGGTTTGGCACGGATGGTGTGGGTGTCGATGTTTACTCCCGGGTGGTGTACGGGGCACGGACAACACTCGCCACTATTGTGGTCGTACTGGGGATCGCAATCCTAGTTGGAGTCAGCATAGGGTCGGTATCAGGCTACCTTGGCGGCTGGATCGATGGACTGTTGATGCGGGTTGCAGACGTTTTCTTGGCTTTTCCACCATTGATTCTTGCGCTGGCGACGAACGCTGTTCTTGGGCGTGGCCTCCAGCAGACGATGTTCGCCGTTGCCTTTCTTTGGTGGCCAGCTTACGCGCGGTTGGTTCGGAGCCAGATCCTGGCCGTTCGGAAACTTGAGTTTGTCGAATCGGCGCGGGCGATAGGGGCTAACGAATTGAGAATTGTGGGCCGGCATGTACTTCCCAACGTTTTGGATCCCGTTATTGTTCGGGCCTCTCTCGACGCGGGGTTCGTTGCCTTAACAGCAGCGTCCTTGAGTTTTTTGGGGCTGGGCGCGCAACCTCCAACACCGGAGTGGGGACGTATGGTTGCAGAGGGGCAGAAATTCCTGTTGGACCAATGGTGGGTGGCCACGTTTCCGGGAATCTCACTGTTCGTACTTGTAATAGGATTCAATCTGATAGGGGAGTCATTACGTGGCCGAATGCAGTCTGGACTGCATGTCAGCCGAGCTGAAGAGACGGAGGGAAGATGACGGAGGTCATACGTATTTGCGCCATAATTCCAGTGCGCAATGGCCTGCAGGCATGGGGAGACGTTCACAGAGAGTTGCTATCGCCACTGGCACGCCCGGACGTTGAGATCACGCTGGCCGATTTGCCAAATGCGCCTCTGGAAGCGATTAGCTGTTCTTATGATGTTGAACTCTTGAGCATGCTTCACGTTGAGGCAGCCCAGTCGGCGCAGGAAGCTGGGTTCCATGCAGTTGCTATGGGATGTTTGGATGAGCCGGGAGTACAGGCTGCCAAAGAAGCTCTTGAAATACCGGTAGTTGGAGAGACGGAAGCA
>JAYYTT010000115.1:0-2786 GCA_036344375.1 Acidobacteriota bacterium
CCATGAGCTCCGAAGCCAACTACCTGTCCATTGTTTACGAGCACGCTGTATCGCGACCAGATGCGGTGGCCTTCGAGCACGCATTGGACGATGAAATTACCAGCCTGACGTATGGCGATTTAGTTGAGCGCGTTCAGCAACTTGGGGAAGCGTTACGAGTCTCGGGTTTAGGTGATGGTAGTCGGGTCGCAATATGTATGGAGAATCGCCCAGCCTGGCCAGTTGCCTACCTTGCTGTTTGGTACGCTGGCGGAGTTACCGTGCCGCTTGATACCGCACCTGACGAGAGCGTTTTGGCGCGATTAATCGAGCATTCAGGGGCTGTGGCTTGTGTAACATCGGTAGCGTTCGCGACGAAACTTCAAACGGCGTGCGAAACGATCGCCGCCCGCCCGTTACTGTTGGTGCCTGAGCCTAGCGGAATAACTACATCTGGAGACGGTACATCTTTCGCCACGTTTATTGATCAAAATGGCACGTCCTCGCCGGTCTGGAACCCTTCGATTGCTGGAGAAACCGATCTGGGCACCATCATGTATACGTCGGGAACAACCGGTGACCCAAAGGGAGTAATGATTCGGCAAAGATGCGTGCTGGAAAACCTTCGCGCGGGAATCAAAAGGGTTCATTTCACGCCGGAGGAGCGAATACTTGGTGTCTTACCCTTGTTCCATG
Source organism: Acidobacteriota bacterium (assembly GCA_036344375.1). Lineage (GTDB taxonomy): Bacteria > Acidobacteriota > UBA890 > UBA890 > UBA890 > UBA890. The sequence continues at coordinate 676 of JAYYTT010000115.1, forward strand.
TCTTGCCGCTAATCACTAACTGCCTTGGTCCACTGTATCTCGGGGCCCGCGTCGTGTTTCTTCATGAACTGACGGCGGAAGGAATCATCGAGGCCTTTCGACGGCACCGAATCACGGTATTTGTCTGTGTGCCAGCGTTCTTCTACCGGTTCCACGACAAACTGACCCACACTATCGACCGTTCGCCGTGGGTGCGCCGGAAGATCGCAAGGGCACTTATAAAATTGAGCGGTTGGGTGCGCAGACGTTTCGGGTGGTCAATTGGACGCCGCTTATTGAAGAAGGCTCATCAGCCTTTTGGTGACGATATGCGCCTTTTCATTACCGGTGGCGCGAAGATGAACGCCGAAGTCTTTGATGATTTTCTTGACTGGGGTTTCCAACTTGCACAAGGCTACGGTCTCACTGAGTCCACAGCAATCCTCACCGCTACTCCGCTTGATGAACTGCGCGGTGATACCGTCGGCCGTCCGGTCGACGGAGTTTCCCTAAAGATTCACCACCCAGGAGAAGATGGAATCGGCGAGGTATGGGCTCAGGGGCCGAGTTTGATGGATGGGTACTATCGAAACCAGGAGGCAACAGAGGAAAGCTTATGTGATGGATGGCTTCGCACAGGAGACCTTGGCCGGATTTTACCTGATGGGCACCTGCAGATTACCGGGCGTGCTAAAGATTTGATTGTGCTTTCCTCTGGGAAGAATATCTATCCGGATGAACTTGAGGGTCATTATGGCCAAGGTGAGTTGGTTGAGGAGATCTGCATTGTCGGCGTTGCAGATGAGGAGGGCAGGGGGGAGCGTCTCCATGCCGTTGTCGTGCCCGACCTCCAGGCTGCTCGTGACCGCGGCTACGTAAACGTACGGGAAATGATCAAGTGGGACCTCGAAAGCATTGGTGCCAAGTTGCCCGGGCCACAGAGACTTACTAGCCTGGAGATTCGAAGTGAGCCGTTGCCGCGGACGCCATCCCGAAAGATCAAACGGTTTGTATTGCAGCAGGAAATTGCGGAACGTGGAATTTCCAACGCCACTGACACAGAGCTCCCATCCCGTTCTGTGCGCAAAGAGAGCGTACGTGGCGACCTGCCCGAGTGGGCGGACGAGGTCCAGCGTATCGTGGCCCGTTATGCCAAGGTGCCGTCTGTGGGCATGGATCAGCATCTTGATCTAGACCTTGGGCTAGGCTCGCTGGACCGTATCGAATTGTTCGCGGAACTAGAAGCGCTTCGGAGAGTTGTTCTCGACGATGGGGCTAGCGGTCGTGTTCACACAGTTAATGAACTGGTTGATGTGCTTAGGGATGCCGGCCCAGCAAGTGAGACTCATTTGGCAACGGAGGTGGCGCCGGACAACTGGGCCCAAGTGCTTTCTGGCTCGCATGATGATCTTGACCGCTACCTTAAGAGGGGGCCCATTTTTGAATGGGTAATGTGGGCATTCTTGCGAGGTATACGGGCGTTGTGGTCGTTAGCTGCAGGTTTTCGCGTACAGGATGCGGCGCGTGTTCCAGATAAAGGTGCTGTTATCGTTTGCGGCAATCACGCTAGCTATTTAGATCCATTCATTATCTGTATGGCTTTACCGAAGCACGGATTGAAGCGAGTGTTTTTCGTTGGTTATAGCGAATACTTTGACGGTGTAGTCGGTCGGTTTCTGGCTCGCCTTTTCCGAAATATCCCAATCGATGCGAACCGCAATCTTCAACGAGCCATGCAGGCCGCTGCGGAGGGTCTGCGACGAGGGATGGTGTTAGTGATTTTCCCCGAAGGCGCCAGGTCTCTGGACGGAACTGTTAAGGAATTTAGGCGGGGCGCTGCGATCCTGGCCCGGAATCTTAATGTGCCGATAACACCTGTGGGAATTCGGGGTGCCTACGAGGCATGGCCACGCGAAGGTCAGATTCGTCGCCATGCTCTGGAGGTCCAGTTTGGGGCAGCATTGCCACCGGAGGATTCTCTATCGGACGAGGCGTTGCTTGGAGAACTTCGCGGCGAAGTAATCCGCTTAGTCGACAAGTCAAGTGCAGAGCATGGTGATGCGAGTATCAACTGATACGTGGTGGCCGCACCCCTACGTGATCACGAACAACTGCCATTGTCTCCTGTGCGA
>JAYYTT010000116.1:0-7492 GCA_036344375.1 Acidobacteriota bacterium
TTAACTGCATGCTCTGTTACGCAGCATGTCCAGTTTTTGCTCTTGATACGAATTTCCTCGGGCCCGCGGCGATCGCCTTGGGACAGCGCTATAACATGGATTCTCGTGACCAGGGCCGCGACCAGCGCCAGGAGGTCATCGCTTCGCACGATGGCGTTTGGCACTGCACCTTCGTAGGTGAATGCAGTGCAGTCTGCCCCAAGGACGTTGACCCTGCCGGCGCTATTCAACGAGCTAAACTTTCGAGCACCACAGATTACTTTAAGGACCTGTTGATGCCGTGGGGCAAGCGAAAATGAGCCTCAAACAAAACCTCATTTGTGGGTGCACACTAGTATGAGCTACATACGCAAGGTTCCCAATACCTGGTGGCTCCAACGAAAACCCTACTTTTTATTTATCGTCCGCGAACTTACAAGTGTGGCTGTTGCAGGCTATTGCGGTTTTCTGCTTTACCTCATGTACGCGCTTAGTAAGGGACCAGGTGCGTATTCTGCCGCTATTGGTCTGATAACTTCTCCCGCGAGCTATACCCTGCACATGATCGGCTTGCTACTGGTTCTCTACCACACGATCACCTGGTTCAACGTCACTCCAAAGGTGCTCGTCTTCCACCTCGGCGAAGAAAAAGTTCCCGCTGTAATAATCGCGGGGGCCCACTATGCAGGCTGGCTTGCCACATCTGCTCTCGTCGCATGGTTATTGCTGGGAACAGGAACCTCGGTTTAGCGATGGCAAAGTCAAACGAACCAATCTTTTGGTCGCTGTTCTCAGCAGGTGGCATGGTAGCGGCCCTGTTTCTGCCAATCTTAATGGTAATCACTGGCTTCCTAGTCCCAAATGGCTTCGCGCCTCTCGATACGTTGTCGTACGAGCGAGTGCATTCCGCGATCGCCGGCAGCAACATCGTGAAACTTGTTCTTTTCGGTGTGATCGCCCTACCCTTTTTTCATTGGGCACATCGCTTCAAGTTCACTCTCGTTGATATTGGGCTTCGCAAGATAAGTCCTCTGCTTGGCGTTCTTTGTTACGGTGGTGCAATCAGTGCAACCGTGGTCACTGCGATCATCCTTTGGCAGATTTAGGGATCGGTGACCGAGCCGGTTGCCATCTGAGGACAGTTGCCTCAAAGCAAGACTGCCTGTAACACTACCCTCCATGACTCCCTCACCTATCCCAACTGTGGGCAGATTGTGGACGACCTTCGTCCTCTTGACGATGGTCGTCGGCCATGCCGAGCAACAACGCTTTGAGGCCACTGTTTCGCGTGTGCGGGTCGACGTGATTGTGCAAGACCGTGAGGGTGGCTTTGTTGACGACCTAACAGTCGACGATTTCCGCATTTTCGAGGACGGTAACGAGCAATCCATTCTCAGTGTTCAGATGGTCGATCTGCCTGCGGGTGTGCTGTTTGATCGCAGCCGGTCTGTAACCACCTCGACACCAACGAACCTTGTTTCCAACACCGATCCGTCGAGCGGTGCACCCAGCGAGCGAAGTGGAGACTTCGGCGCCATGGTTTTCGTTGTCGACTTCCAGAACCTCGACTTCCGCAACAAACTGCGCTTCACCGAAGCTTGGGAAGATCTCATCGCGCAAAGCGATGGTCTTCAGATTCCGAGGGCCGTCTATCTAATTGACCAGGTTGGCCGCCTTGAGGAACTCGCACCACTGACCCAAGACCCTAAAACGCTTCTCGATGCCGCCGGAGAGGTGAGCAATCGATCGACCGTTCGAAAATCGTTGCGCGACGAGCGCATTGAAGAATCGGGGCCGATTGACGCGATGCTGCGCCGCTACCGTGACCGCGACAACGCCATATACACCTACGAGCTGCTCACTCAGTTTGCCGAGGGTCTCTCAGCACGGCCCGGACGCACCGCGCTCATCTGGGTCTCAACAGGTATTTCGCTGATGTACGGAGACGCCTACCAGAACTCGAGTCGGCGAGACACGCGTTCGGATGATGCGGGTTCCCCCAATCCGATGATTCTGGCGCGCCAGGAAGCGTTCCATCGGGCCGCCAACAGTGCCAATGTGAGCGTCTACACTCTCGATCCGACGCCCAAGATAGAGCAAGTCGCGGGCATCGCCGATGCCCGCTTCGGGCCAATCGGAGAGGACGGCGTCACACCGTTGGGAGCTAGCAACCAGATGAGCTATGAACTCGATGCGATACGAAATTCGCTTCGGCAAGCAGCGGCCGAAACAGGCGGCAAAGCGTTCATTGGTTGGGCCGACCTTGCCGATGTATTGCGCGACATAGAAGCCGACACCGGCCGTTATTACCTATTGACTTATGCCGCACCCCAACCTGAGGGCGATGGCGAGTACCATGATATCCGCGTCGAAGTTCTGCGTGAGGATATTGATGTCCGGGCCCGCGACGGCTATTACTACTATCTTGCAGACGATCGTCGTAGTCGTTTTGTAAGCGCCGCGTTATCACTCCCCGGGACAGTGGCAGACTTGCCATTGAAAGCTCAGGCAACCCGGAGCTGGTCCGCTAACGGTATGGCAAGCGTGATGGTCTCGATTGCCCTCAGTGCCGAAGAGGTCGGCCTGAGTGTCGACGAAGACGGTGTTTACGCCGGGCTGGAAGTCCACGCCGCCATCCTCAATGATCGCTTGGAGACTAAGGAAGAGCACCACGGAGGGTTACAGCGACGATTACGACGGTCATCGGCCATGCAACTCAATGCTCTTGCCGGAATGTCACAGATCAACAGCCTGCCTCGTGGTGAGCTACTCGTATACCGGATGGAATGGGTGCTCCCACCGGACGAGTACGACATCCGTGTGATGGTCCTCGACGAAACAACCGGGCGCGTTGGGTCCGCACGTATGTTCGTCGAAATCTCAGAAGACGAGTCCGCGGAATGGCGGACGAGCGATTTGCTACTGATTGAAACTGATGGGGCCAACAAAGCTCGACCTGTTGTCAACGGCCGGATCCCAGCACGGCGGATCGTATCCGCGTTCCTCGAGGTTTACAACGGTGTTACTCCGTCTGTGAGTGGTTTTATCCAGGCAATCGACAGCGCCGAATCGGCACTGGTCGATGGTGTGAAGATTTTCTACACGCCTCTTGATGAGGATCCCGACGGAATCCATCGGGGAGCTTTCATTCTCCCTCCCTTGTCACCAGGAACCTTTCGCCTGCGCCTCGACATCGATGATCCTGGAGCGGCACAGGAAACGTCGTTGGAAGCAAATATTGAGGTACTCCCAGCACCTGTCCAGCGGTGAACACCACTCGGGCAGTCACTCTTCTTCTAGGTCTGCTGGCCACCGCATGTGCGCCAGAAATCTCGACCCCTTCTAACTCCGGCGATTCACAAATGTCTCGGTGGGAGGGAACGATCGAGAACTTTGGCAGTGTCATTACCGTCCGCAATCCCAACTCCGGTATTTGGGATGATGCACCTGTTCCACCGCTTCGGTTCGAACCCGACGGTTTATTCGGAGGACCGGAGACCCAAATTGAAGGTATTGCCGCGGCAATCGTCGACACTAATAGCAATATCTATATCTATGACAACCATCGCCACGAGCTGGTCGGTATGGATCCCGAGGGAACGATTCTCTGGCGAGCCGGTCAAGAGGGAAAGGGTCCGGGGGAATTTAGTGCGGTACGCGGTGCAGCGTACGACGGAGACAAAACTATCTACCTTGTCAACCAGGAAGGTACCCGGCTCGATGCCTGGAAGACGAACGGCACGTTAAGCGGCAACGTCGAATTGGCTAAGCTTGGTATTGGAAAGACTTTCATGGGTGGTTTCTTGCCGCCGAACCGCGTCGCCTTGCTTGCTGACGATGTCTTCAGCAGCGCAACTAACGCATACATCATTGTCGAACTGGGAGATGAACCGCGGGTTACCCATGACTTTCGAATCGGCACGGACCCGCTTATGCCTATACCGCCCGGCCTTGTCTTACAGCTGAGTCACTACTTCGTAGACGACCGGATTTTGGTTGGCACTTGGGAACGTTATCTGCTGCGAGAATACGACGATGCCGGTAAGTTGCAGCGGCGGGTGACTCGGCCTGTCAAATACTTGCGCCGCCCTGGTTTCGCCGCCCGTGGCACACAGTTCGCTGCCATTTCGTTCGGCGGACTCGGCGCACCCATTGTTTTGCCTACTGGCCACTGGATTGTGGTCGCCTCATGGCCGACTAATGTCGACGATCCAAATGCATACGTCGAACTTCCACCCCAACAGCGTCCAGCAATCCAATGGAGTTCCTCAATTGACCTGTTCGATCCTGAAGGACGATTTCTATACTCACTGGAAACCCCCGGTAGCCCCGTGCCGGCTATCGGTGGACCGTGGGCCACAGATACCGATGGTCGTCTCTACACCGTAATCGCCCAACCATTTCCCCAGGTACGTCGCTATCGCGTTGTAATTGAGACCCCACAATAACTTTTTGGTTATAGGTGAATTTGCCCCCCCTGGCTGCTTCAACGAACTTGTTGGACAACTATTTTATGGAAGGGGTTCTCCTATTGCCCGCGGCATATTACGAGCGTCCACCTAAGATCTGGTCACCATCGACTAGATGATCACCTTTCGCTCCCCTAACCTGTCCGTGTGAGCAAAAAGAACTGCAACCGATTGTTATTCCCACGCAGCATCTGGGCCCTATTCGTGGTTTGCCTCATCCTCGCAACCTGGTTGCAAATGAGCCAAGCACCGATCCTCGACCGCCCGGTGCTTGGCGATCGAGGGGCGACGAACGTTATAACTTTCGTGCTTTTTATCATTTGCGTGCTCACCTCGGGAGGTTGGTTTGCCTTTTTTGGAGCATTCGACAAAAAATTGCGCCTTGGTGTTCCGTTATCTTTAGTCGGGTTGGTTGTTGTTTTCTTCACGCTGTTCCGAATCGACAGCGTTGGTGGAGAAATGGCGCCCCACTTCGTGTGGCGATTCGCTGGCGCCTCTGACCATGCTCTCGAGGTTCCTACTGCTGATCCGATGGGCGGCATTGATCTTAAGACAACCACCCCATGGGACTTTCCCCAGTTTCTGGGCCCATCCCGAGATCTTTCAGTCGATTCGGTAGTCTTGAGCCGTGATTGGGAGAGCGAAACACCCGAGATGATGTGGCGGCAACCGATTGGTGCTGGATGGTCGAGCTTCGCGGTAGTCAACGGCTACGCTGTGACCCAGGAGCAACGTGGCAAGACCGAATTGATCACTTGTTACGAAATCAAAACCGGTGCCCTTGTGTGGAGCTTCACGATTGAAAACCGTTTCGAGAGCATCATAGCCGGTACCGGGCCACGCGCCACACCAACCGTGCACGAGGGAATCGTCTACGCCCTAACAACTAACGGGACCCTCTTGGCACTCGACGGAGCTAACGGGAGGCTACTGTGGCAACGAAATCTGCCAGCAGAGTACGGAATATCACCGAAACAGGAGCTTGCTACTGTCTCCTACGGTCGCGCTAACTCGCCGTTAATAGCAGGACCATTAGTCATCGTTCCGGCGGGTGGCCTCCCCGACGGCCGTCTGGTAACTCTGGTTGCGTTTGATAAGAAGAATGGCGAGAAAATATGGGAAGGCGGCAACCAACAAATTAGCTACAGCTCACCAGCAATCGCCACGTTGGCTGGGGTCGAGCAGGTTTTGATTGTGAGCGAGGCAACCGCTAGCGGACACTACTTGGAAAGCGGAGAGGTTCTTTGGCAGGCACCTCGACCAGGCGCAAGTAACGCCGATCCGAACGTCTCACAAGCCGTGCCGGTTCCTCCAAACCGTGTTTTCGTTTCCAAGGGATATGGTCTCGGTGGCGCCCTCTTCGAATTAACGGCACAACCTCAAGGCAAAATGTCGGTTAAGGAAGTGTGGGCTAACAGTCGCGTGCTACGAACGAAGTTCACCAACGTAACAATCTACGATGGGTATATATATGGTCTTTCTGATGGCATTCTCGAGTGCGTCGACCTCGAAACCGGCAAACGCGTATGGAAGCACGGCCGCTACCACCACGGGCAGATTCTCCGATCCCATGACCTGCTAATCGTGCTCAGCGAAGACGGTGAAGTGTTTCTGGTTGAAGCTACGCCCGAGCGTGGCGATAACGTTCTAGGCAGCTTCGAGGCCTTATCGGGAAAGACTTGGAACAATTTCGCACTTTATGGGCCGTACCTCTTAGTACGGAACGCTGATGAAGCAGCTGTGTATCGGCTTCCCTTGGCGAACTGAAGACGAAATTTGAGAATCGGCAGCTTGATGGTGTCGCTAGTCGATAGGGTCCCGATTACCTGCCACCGGGTCAACCTCCAGAGAGGCTCAGGTAACATCCCGGAGCGATAGTTCCCTTCGATTCCACCTCAGTACCCGCTTCGACGGCATTGAGTGCATCGACCATGTAGTTTTTCCTCGGGGCGATCTTTGTGAAACCGATGCCATACTGGTCATCGACCGCGCCCCGGTAACGCAAGATCCGGGTAGCATCTAGCACAAATACTTCCGTTGATGTGGTGGCCTCAAGCGCATAGGCAATCGGCGCACCAGGATCAAGCACGTAGGGTGCTTCGAACCCATAAGCGTCAATCTCATCCTTAACCACTTCAAGTGTGTCTGCCTTATTGACATTCACATAGAGGAAGCCAAAACCTTTGTCACGATATTCGTCTTCAATATGCCCCAGGCGGGTGCCGTACTTCCGTGACACAGGACAAAACACGTCACGAACCACTACAACTAAGCCACTGTCACCCATTATCTCGGAGAGGTTTTTTCTGTCACCACCAATGTCAACAAATTCAACGTTAGCGATCAGCTCTCCGACCCGAGGCGCAGCATCACCAAGGTCGAGTGGTTCGCCTTTGAACTGCAACACGCCACCCACAGGGTGCTGACCCTGCTGTGGGCTACCTGCCTTGACCGCAACTGGTCTCCACGCACCAATGGCAAGAGCAATCGCTCCGAGAATCACCAAAGTAATCCGCAAAAACTTCATGCACGTGCTCCACAAGTTCGTGTGCTCGCCGCGCCAGTCCGCCATCGGCCATGAAGCAGTCCCGGGCAGCTTTGTGGAAATCAGACTACACGTTCTTCAAGCTGTTGTCTGATCTGTGTCTCTCCAAACACGGCACCAGGAAACTCTCCAACCAAGGTCGTTTCCGTGACTTTGTTAGTCAGGTCAATGTCTTTGCCAATTTCGGTCACGACTCTAATGTAATTTCCGGTTAATCCACTCCACCGAACACATTCCGGCCTTGGCTCCGCTGACTCCCATAACACCGGAACAGTCAGACCAATGAACCGTGCTTTAAAATCAGCCTCGCAAACAGCACCCAACGCCTGCATTCGATTACTGCGTTCCTGAACGACCGAAGGTAATACCTGTCCCGGCATCATTGCCGCCGCGGTGCCTTCCCGAGGTGAATATCGAAACACGTGCAACTTCGCGAATTCCATTTCCTCAACGAAACCAAGGGAGGTTTCGAATTCCATATCACTCTCGCCAGGGAACC
>JAYYTT010000117.1:0-2396 GCA_036344375.1 Acidobacteriota bacterium
GGATGATGGTGAAGCAGCGCATTACTGGAGTGAGTGACGATTCGGAGACCGCACGAGCGAACAAGCTTTTTGCGGAAGCGACCACTGAGCTTGAGGCGGTGCTTTCTAACAACGAGTGGCTGGCTCACACCCGTATGACTGCTGCTGACGTCACAGCCGTAGGAGTGATTCGAAGAGTCCAGGATTTGGAGCTATTCGATCTGCCTAAAGACCTACCCCACATGTACGCCTGGGCAGAGAGGGTCAGCGCGTTTGATCCAGGGCCAGGCGCCTGAGCGAAAAGCCCAGAAGACGTACCTGGCTCGAAGGGCGCTAACTAGAGGACGCTTGTGCCGAGAATCTCTCGACCGATTGCCCAGATTCCGCCAACGATTAGAATCAGCGAAATGACAACGCCCGCCAGGGCGATACCCAAAGACGGTTCGTCTCGTCGCTTATTCATGATGTTAGCCACATGCGCAACGGTTACCGCTGCGAGCGCCATCACGACGTGCCCCAGAAGCTGAGGGTAGCTCGGAATCAACAAGTAGAGGACCACCCCGAAGCCTACCTGTAAGTCAAGCAGGCCTACGTAAGCAGCTGTAAGGATCTTGGCGAGCTTGTCAAATTGCCCACCGCGGAGCATGCCAACGAGCAGATAGACAATCGCGGCGGCCGCCGCGATTAGAACTAGGTAACGTACCCCCGAATGGGTGTAAAACCACATAGGCATCATAGGACACACTCTACCCTGATGTGGTTCCGTGTGCTGACCAATATGAATCCGTGGCCCGTCCAGTGCCCGAAAGTGGAATATCGCCGAGTATTATTTCCGTTATGACTGATCTACCAGATAGACAGGCATTGGGTGAGGCCGCAAGGTCCTTGCCTAGCATCGGTCGCGAAGCCATTCGCGCCAAACTCGAACATTGCGACCCCCAAGAGATCGTTGACGCTAGTGGTTTGCTTGCTGTGCCATCACCGGTTTTCGTAACGCTGCGTATCTTGGGCGAGCTACGTGGTTGCATAGGCAGTCTAAGGCCGCTTTGCGCCAACCTCGTCGAAGAGACTAAGGATAGAGCCTGCGCCGCAGCGTTCGAGGACCCACGGTTTCCTCCCCTGACTCTCCCGGAGCTCAAACAAACCGACGTTGAGGTTTCCATCCTCGGCCCGCTTGAGATCGTTGCCTCCCCCGAAGAACTCGATCCGGGGTGCTTTGGTATCGAAGTTAGCGACGGTAGTGGAAGACGGGGCGTCCTGCTACCGGAGATTGCAGGGGTAGAGAAAGTCGGACAGCAAATTGAACTGGCTCGACAAAAGGCGCAAATTCCTCGTGATACCAACCTGGAGATTCGCCGTTTCTCTGTTGTAAAAGTGCAGGGCTAAGTTCCGGTCCATGGCCTTGTGTCGTGGCCCGTGAAGCTTCCCGCTGTTAGTTTTGGCTAGCGTCCACCTCGGCGACCGCTGCCACCACCGAAGCCCCACTCCCAGGGCATGATCCCCTCGTCGTAAACGGCGTTGGGGTTGTCGGGATCAACGTAACGCCAGCGAACAGCATCAGCATAGAGGTTACCTTCCGCGAGGTCAGAAAGTTCGACACGCGCCTCTTCCCCAGCTTCAAACGTGAACCTGCCCAATGCATTCCAGCCGGGATCGAGTTGATCAGTGTTGACCGTAAGTTCGGTGGTTCCCCCACTGTGATTGATGGTCATCGAGTAGTAGTCAGCAGCACCCCGGAAACCCTCTCGATCTCGTCCATTGATACGGCGCGTCAGGAAATAGTAAGACACGTCGTATTCACCGGCGTAGGGGAGGGTTGTTCTCCAGACTGCTGGTTGGGCCCCATCTCCACCGCTTTTACTCCGGTAGTTAGTTTCGTAGCGGCCAAAGGCTATACGATTTGCTGTGACATTCCAGTTGCCGCCCTCAAGCCCCGGACGCATGTAACGTTGCACACGGCGCACGGGCATCGAGAACCCTTCATCTTCGTTGTCGACTATGATCTCGGTGTACGCTGCCTCTTCGGCAGTTACCAACGCGACGTACTCCTCTGGAAGTCCGGGTTCCACCTCTTCCCCAACGCGCAACGGCGAACGCAGCGGGCGCCGGTTCTTGGCCAGGAAGGGCTCCACGGTGACGATGTGGGGGCGCACACCGATTACCATCGAAACCTCGATTTCCTGGCCGCCTGCGATTTCGACGTTCTTGGTGATTTCATCACCGCGGCCTTGCACCTGAACCTGAACGAAGCCACGACCAGGTTCACCATTGAGGATCCGCACCATGACTTGGTAGACGACCTTGCCTTGGTCATCCTCGAGCTTCTTTGCTTCACTCCGAGTCAACGTGTAGCCGGGCACATAGGTCCCATTCACCCAATCGTTGATGAGGCGATCAAGCCCCTGGCGGCTGACGTC
>JAYYTT010000118.1:0-4635 GCA_036344375.1 Acidobacteriota bacterium
TTGGCCAACTGTCAAAGTGCCCATTTGAAGCTGATTCGAATGCTGCTAGTGGATTCCAAGCGTAAAGAGCAATACGCCACTCAGGCAGCTTCCAACGCCTTAGGCAACCGAATAGAAAACCGATACATAAAAGGTCGCCGAGTGTTGCCATCGCTTGGAAGGCAACAAGACGTGAGTCAAGTTGGTAGGTAGCCCGAAACAACCATTGCGCCAGTGGACCGTATATGGTGCGGATTGCAGGGTAGTTAATGCGCAACCAGAGTGGATCCCGAAGCTCGGCCAATTCCGACGAAGCTGGTGGCTCAGTGTAGGGATTTAACTTGGCTGCTTGCACCCGGCCATCCCAACGATATCGATATATGTCGTCAGACAAGCTTGGCGGCACCGCCATCAGCATTAGTCGAAAGCCAATGGCCCCCAAAACGATCGCGATCACGAGGACTTTGGTGGTTTGAACTGAGAACCGGGACCACTGGCGATGTAACCATAGACAAGCAAGGGCGTAGACGAATCCAGCGCTAAGAAGGATGATGATGGAGAGACGTGGTGAACTGCGAAGGTCGTGAAGATTGACCAGCGCCAGATAAAATGTAGCTATTCCTAGCCACCAACCAAACAGCTTAGCGAGCGGCTTCCAAGCCTCGAATCCCATTCCAATATGATGATCGCCACTTTTCTGCATTTCCCGACCCTCGAGCGTGCTTGGCTCGGAGCCTACTATGTCGTGTTGCTGCTGCTCGCCGTTTACGGAATTCATCGACTAGTCATCGTGGCGCTTTATCAGTTTGGCCGTTCGAGCGCGCCGCGCGAACTCAACACCATGAAAGAATGGCCCCGGGTAACTGTACAGCTTCCGTTATTCAATGAGTTGTATGTCGCCGAACGGTTACTTGAGGCGGCAGCAGCCATTGATTACCCAGCCGAGCGCCTCGAAATACAAGTGCTTGATGACTCTACCGACAGGACCTATGAAATCGTGGCGCGAAAGATTGCTGAACTGCGCCGGCGAGGCGTTGCTATTGTCCACTTGCACCGGACTGATCGGCAGGGTTTCAAGGCCGGGGCTTTAGCGGCTGGACTTGGGAGTGCGCTCGGTGAGTTTATTTGCGTCTTTGATGCCGACTTCCTCCCGCCTCGGGATCTATTGAAAAGATCTTTGCCGCATTTCGGCGCGCCCGAAGTCGGGATGGTACAAGCTCGTTGGACCCATCTGAATCGCGATTACTCTTTGCTCAGCCGGGCTCAAGCATTACAGCTCGACGCCCATTTTGTCATCGAGCACGCTGCACGTAACCGTTCGGGTCGCTTCTTTAATTTTAACGGGACCGCTGGCATTTGGCGGCGAGAGGCAATCGAGGACGCGGGTAATTGGCAACACGATACGCTTACCGAAGACCTTGATCTCTCATATCGAGCCCAAGTGCGCGGATGGCGCTTTATCTACTTGAACCATGTTGAGGCTCCTGCAGAACTTCCAGTTCAGATTAGCGGACTTAGGAGTCAACGACACCGGTGGACCAAAGGTGCGGTACAAACAGCCCGCAAGATGCTTGGGTCTGTATGGCAGAGTCCTGTCCCACTGCGGGCCAAGATAGAGGCAACCTTTCACCTGACAGCGAACTTTAACTACCCACTTAATTTAATTCTCTCAGTTTTGATTTTCCCTGCGATGTTGATTCGGATGAAGACTGGATTCGAAGGATTCTTAGTGCTTGATTTGCCAGTGTTTTTGTGTGGGACACTTTCGGTCTATGCCTATTATCTTTTGGCGCAGCGTGAACTGGGACGCCTTAATTCCGATGTGTTCAAATCGCTTCCGGGCTTGATTCTCATGGATACAGGGTTGGCTGTGAACAACACTAAGGCAGTCCTTGAAGGCTTTAAGCGAGGCACTGGTGAATTCGTGCGAACTCCGAAATTTTCTCTGGCCCGAACCGCAGATGACTGGATTGGTAAAGCTTACCGTGGTGGCGATAGTTGGATTTGCGGAATCGAGTTAGCTATTGGTCTTTACTTCAGTGTGACTGTGGTGGTTGCCATTCAGCTCGGCATGTGGCCGGCATTACCGTTTTTGGTGTTGTACCAGGCTGGCTATCTCTACATCGGACTCCTGCCGTTTATTCAGGGGCGTAGAAAAACAAACGCTGCCGTGATTGCCAGTTCATGAAGATCGGGCCTATTGATGCCGTGATTGCAGCGGCAGGAAGTGGAGACCGTCTCGGAGCCGGCACGCCAAAGGCCTTTGTAGAGGTCGGCGGTGTTCCTCTGTTGCGATACGTACTCAGCACCGTGGAATCGTGTGGGGTTGGTCGAACCGTCGTTGCTGTGCCCGCTGAAGGTATTGAGCGTTGGACTGAGAGGGTGTTTGAAATAGCCAAACGCCCGCTCCAGGTGGTCGCGGGCGGTTCGACGAGACAAGCATCTGTACAGGCGTGTCTTGACGCGTTGCAAGGAATTACTGATGTTGAGCAAGACGGTGGAGATCGCATCGTGATGGTTCATGACGGAGCACGGCCGTGTGCAAGCTACGATCTGTGGTGCCGGGTTGCCCAAGCGGCAAACACGTATGGTGCCGCTATCCCTATTTTGCCTTCAGTGGATTCGCTTAAACAACTGAATGATAGTGGTGAAGAGGTGAAGTCCATTGATCGTGCCCGCATTGTTCGGTCCCAAACGCCACAGGGTTTTCGCTACTCGGTGTTGATTGCAGCGCACGCTGCTGCTACGGCATCTGGAACCGAGGCGACTGATGATGCGACCTTGGTTGAGTTGTCTGGACATCCAGTAAGAGCTGTCCAGGGGGAAATAGGGAATATCAAAGTGACCGCACCGGGGGATCTTGACTTGGCAGCTCAGCAACTACTGGGCAAAAAGCCGACTGTTGTTCCGATGAGGGTGGGCTATGGCTATGACATTCATCCGCTTGTTGAGGGCCGGCGCCTTGTCCTGGGTGGAGTGGAACTCGAATACGAACGTGGTTTAGATGGGCATTCCGATGCTGATTCGTTGGTACACGCAATTATTGACGCTCTCCTTGGTGCTGCCGGTTTAGGAGACATCGGCCAGAAGTTTCCTTCTGAAGATCAGCAGTGGAAAGATTTCGACAGCCTCGCTCTATTGAAAATTGTCGTTGATGATCTGGCCATTGCGGGTTACCAGCCGGGCAACATTGATGCGACGATCTTGGCTGAGGAGCCGCGGTTGGTATCCCACCTCGAACTTATACGGCATCGACTTGCCGAAAAGCTTGATCTTCCCGTGGGTGCGGTCAACGTTAAGGCTACCCGGGGAGAAGGTATGGGTAGCATAGGGCGGGGTGAGGGGATCGCTGCGCACGCTGTTGCAACTGTGCTAGCAGTTGCACGGGGCTGACCAAGCGTGAGCGAGTGGCTATCGGGTCGCCGCGTGGTCCGCGAAGTTCTGCGTGGATCGAACCGCGAGGTCCATTCCATTTGGGTCGAGAGAGGGGCAACTGGTCAGGCCCTCGATGAGATTCGGGTAGCAGCGGAAATTCGTGGCGTAGAATTTCGGGAGGTGGAAGCTAACGAATTCGCTGGTCTCCAAATCTCCGACGCGCAGCGTGTCGCAGTGAGGTGTGGCCCCTTCCGCTATCGTGACGAGGGAGATCTGCCCAGAGCAACGGGAGACTCTAGTGTTTTGGTGGTGCTTGACCATCTTGAGGACCCGCAAAACACCGGGGCAATTATGCGAACTGCTGAGGTTGCTGGGTGCCTCGGTGTCTGCATCCCGAAGCGTCGATCCGCCATGGTGACTCCTGCAGTTGCGAGGGTTTCGGCAGGTGCCACCGAGCACCTCAACGTTTATCGGATAGGCAACGTCTCCAACGTAGTTAGATGGTTGCAGGGTAACGGGTATTGGACAGTGGCGCTTGACGGTAAGGGTGAAGAAACCTGGAGCCAGGTTGACTACCGGGGACATATAGCTTTGGTTGTGGGATCGGAAGCTAAAGGTGTGCAACGATTAGTGAAAGATCGGTGTGACTATCGGGTGTCGTTGCCTTTGCGCGGCGCAGTGGGGTCACTTAACGCGGGCGCGGCCTTCGCTGCCGTTATGTATGAAGTTGTCCGGCAGCAGACGACGTAAGAAGAAAGTGCGGCCGACCAGTTTTGTTGCTTCTGGCAATTTCTTGCCAGGCCCCGGGGGGCCGCTTATCATCTGCATTATCGCTGGCGTAGCTCAGTTGGGAGAGCAGCTGATTTGTAATCAGCAGGTCGGAGGTTCGAGTCCTCTCGCCAGCTCCATAATTTTGTGGGGAGTTGCCCGAGTGGACAATGGGAGCAGACTGTAAATCTGCCGGCGCATGCCTACGGAGGTTCGAATCCTCCACTCCCCACCATGTATTTTGGTTCAATCGTAGAGTTCATTTAGAATTAGCCTGGTTTGGCTAGCATGAGGCGCGGGCTGCTGTTAGAATTCGACTCTCATTTTTGGAGTAGTTTGCGCGTCATCCGGCTGTTGGGGCGGGAATAGCTCAGTTGGCTTAGAGCACCAGCCTTCCAAGCTGGGGGTCGCGGGTTCGAGTCCCGTTTCCCGCTCTTCCTGTCTTGAAGCCGCCGTGTCCGTCAGAGAGGTCTGAGACGCAACATCTGCGGCAACTAGATGTAGTGGGGCCCA
>JAYYTT010000119.1:0-3967 GCA_036344375.1 Acidobacteriota bacterium
GGGAACCTCCTGGTAAGCGTTAGTATCCGGACATGATCCCGCGATTTAAGGCAAGTGCCCTCGGCCTGACAGTTACCGCTTTGTCGCTATGGGGAGCGGTTGACTCAAGAGGCCACGCAGGCCAGGCGGGAACCCAAGGGCAACAAATGCCGGTGTATCGTGCCGGTGTTGACCTCGTGGTCCTCAATGTTGCTGTGCTCGACGATGATGGCGAGCCCGTCACTGGGCTGACTGCCGAAGACTTCAAGATATTGGAGGATGGGGTTCCTCAGGAGGTGGCACTCTTTGCCTCTTCGAGCAACACGCCGCTGGATATTGCTCTTGTTCTTGATATGAGCGGCAGCGTTGCGGCTAGCGCGCCTTCCATCAAACGCGATGCGAAAGCCTTTTTGGATGCCCTTGGTCCGAGCGATTGCGTCTACTTTGTTCCATTTCAGGAAAAGGTGCACGCTGGTACCTGGTCGGCTCCTGACGCTGCGGCCCTTATTTCTCTTGTGAATAGGATTCCCCTACGGGGTGGTACGGCCTTGTACGATGCGTTGGCACGAGGGCTAACAAACGTGAACAGAGCCCGTTACCCGGTCCTTCCAAGCGATCAAGAACTGGATGACTATCTTCAGGTTGACGGTGACAATTGTGGCACTCCCTTGCCACCAGCAGCTCTTGGAGTTGCCGGAAGTGTGCGTCGTACCGCCGTTGTCTTGCTTAGTGACGGGGGTGATGAACACAGTGAGGCGACCTATGCCGACACGTTAATAAACGCGTGGTCCAACACTGTGCCGATCTTTTCGATAGCTGTTGGTGACGCACTTGCGCCTATGATGCGCAGTTTCCAGGAAAATCGCAGTTTGAATAGCGGAGGGACCCGTGGTTCAAGGCTGTTTCGCTGGAGGCGGGCTTATAGCGAGGAACTCCAGAGAAAGCTTCGTTTTCTGACACAGATGACAGGAGGGCGGCTGGTCCTTGGTAAAGGCCCTGCGACGGTACGAGATGCCTTTGACGAAGTAGTCAAGATGCTGCGTTCTTCGTATCTGGTCGGTTACAACCAGCCGGCGGGCAATGTCTCTGATGGGATTTCCGGACTGTCATGGTATCGAGTCGATGTCGAAATCAAAGACCAAGATGCCAGTTTGTTTGTTCGTCCTGGGTATTATCGTGATTTGTTCGACAGGACGAGTGCCGAGAAGATTGTTCGAGAGTCACTAGAACTGACTGCTGCAGGGCATCATGCTGAGGCGGTGAAGCAACTTGATCTTGCCACTCAACTCGACCCGGGCTATTGGCCAACCTATTTGCACCGAGCCCGTTCTATGCTCCGAGCTGGCCAACTTGAAGATGCACGCGATGATCTTCTGGCGGCGCTTGATCTTCGGCCTGAACTTGGCTTAGCGCACGAACTACTTGCGGATACAGCGTTCAGGCTCGGTAATCTCAAGCTTGCCTGGTACCACGCAATAAGGGCAGCACAGGATGGCGTTGATATGGCACCGTTGGCACGGCAGCTAATGGACGTGTCCGAAGGGCCGCCCGATCTAGCTGAGCAGCTAAGTGCGGTACGTATCTTTGTTGACATTGGTCCGCCATCAGTTGAGATTGATCAGGCGACGCTGCTTGAATTGCTACGCGTATTGCGCAGCGAGATGTCGATGGCCACTGATATTGCTCTCGTTTCAACCTCTTCTCACGCCACTGCCGCTCTGATCCTTGAAGCTCAGGTTGTTCGAGGGCGGCCCCGGAAGCTTGAGGGCAAGTTGGTGATTAGAGGTGGGCCGAGTGACGCTGTCCGTGAGGAGAGACTTCAGATCGACGACCTCGACGACCCGGCCGAAATCGCATCGGGTATCTCAAAAGCAGCGCGTGAACTGCGCATGTGGGTTCAAAAGAATTATAGACAGTGACCTATTGGATCGTCTCCTCACGACTAAGAGGAAGACAAGTTTTCGGCGGACCCCGTGTTAGCGTCCCGAGCCCGATTCTGTATCGGCGTAGATCCCATTGAAGAGAAGCTTGAATGTGCCATGGGGTTGGGCGCGAAAGTTAATCTCCGGGCCGAATAGGAAGATGTTCCCGCTGCCTACTTTCGCCGCCACGGCGGCGACACCGTCTTCTAGAAATGTTTCCCCCCAGGCCCAACCGCTACGGAGTGCGCTAGGGCCAAACCAGGCGACTGGCTCAACGCCTTCGGCAGCGGCATTTGGACGGAGTCGAAATACAGGGCTGTTGCGAAAGAAAAGATCGGTTGTTTCACCCATGCCCCAGGCCAGTGGGTGCTTGTTGTCGACGGTAACCTGAAGGATTGACCCAGGGACGTAAAAACTGTCGCTGCTGAGATTTTGAACGCCGCCGGTGGGGCTCCGCTCGACAAGATGATTCTCGATCGGGAGATTGAAGTGGCCCGCGAGATTCGACGCGCTGTTTCCGACAGAGATTATCGTGCCGCCGTTCTCAACGAACTGGCGTAAGAGCGGGATTGTCTTGTCCGCACTGACCGAACCCTGGCGACCCCGAAACTCGACTGGCAATTCGGCGTCATCGATACCGCCCCGGCCGCCACCGCGACCTGACCGCCCGCCGCTACGTGAAGTGCCTGGAATTGCGGAGCCGATAAACACCAAGACATCATATTCGCTGCTTAAATCTTTGGAGTCTAGTTCCGGCGCAAACACCACCTCGAAGTCGAAGTCGAATTGCTCAAACATCCAGCGGGTCCATCCGGAGGGCATGTCGCCACCATAACGATCCCAGAGACCAATGCGCATTGGTTTCAGCGCTTGTATGTTCCCACTGGGTTGGGATGAAACTCCGACGAAGGAAACACCGGTGTTCCTGGCGAGTTCAGCTAAACGCTCGTCGGTTCCGTTTGCGGAAGCGACATAGAACGAACCAGCGGGGAATTCGCTACCAGCACCGTTCACTGAATCGCCGTAACGAAATACGGCATCCCCAGCTGCCAGAAGTTTATTGACCGCAATGAAGGAGTTGTTAACCTGGGAACTAAACAGGTAGCCGGAGGCTGCTGATAAATTTGTGACGGTGCCGGCCGGAGGAGTGACCAAGCCTGAAATTCGCTCAAAAGGTCCGTCGAAACCGTCCAGAATTCGGTCAAACTCAATACCCATCTGGTAAGCGACAGTCCAGCCAGCGACATCGTAGGGGCGGGTTGGTGGAGCACCTGGGTAGGCAAAGTCATCGGGATGGACTTGTGGCTCAAACATATCCATGACGAACGGCCGAAACGCCTGCGCTGACAGAACAACATACGATCCGACCGGATATGTACGGTCCATGATTACAAAATCGTTAGTTGCCCGATGCACAGTCACACCATTTTTAATTAGCGTGTTGATGAACTTCGCGGCGGTTGGAAAATCAGCCTGATCGGCCGGCAAAATATACCCTCGCGGATCACGTGCCTCGGGATTCTGGAAGTCACTGGTGTAGAAATCCATTGCATTTGCGCCACTGCTGAAGCTCCCTCGTCCACCGGTGCCCGTCGTGGATGCAACTGCGGCCATTGCTTCTTCGACTGCGGCAATTCGCGCCGGTGAGAGTGTCCAATGGTCGCGGCTGCCACGTTCGATTGAGTTCGTCCCCATTCGCCAAATGTTGAAGAGAAAATCTTCACGGAGCTTGCTGGCTATATCAAGGACGGCCCGATTAGCCGTAATGGAGTACTCAATGGATTGCCGAAAGTGCCACTGCTGAGGAGCGATTGGATAGGGGAGGTCGTTGCTTGGTAATTGACGTCGGAGGTTAAATGGGATGTTGGATGGATTGGGGCTACCAATTGTCTCCGTTAGGAGGCCAATTTGATTGTGCCAATAGGGTGTAGTTCTTAAGCCCCCGTTCCACCATGTCGAGTAGCTAGCACCTGACCGCATCGTGGCACCTGGCTTGTCTTCCCGTACAAACCGGCTGTGCATTGCAGTACCGACAGTATCGATTCCAAGTATCAACAATGGATCGA
>JAYYTT010000120.1:0-3988 GCA_036344375.1 Acidobacteriota bacterium
ACGAACTTCGAGGTGTTGGCGTTTCAGGACGAGTTGAGGCGTGCAGAAGCACAAGAGCTTCGTGCCATGATCGACTACCGAAATGCACAGGCTTTACTGGCGCGCGTCACGGGTTCAATCGTCGAGACCTGGGGGATTCAAATTCAGTAGGTGTCTCCTCAGACACACAAGTCATGTGAGCACCCCTCCCTGGTCTTGAGACACAAGTTGTCTCTCCCTATGATGACAGGGAATGGACAATGCTCGCACATCCTCATTAGTCATCAGCGTGGCTATTGCTGCGGGTGCAGTGCTTGTGTTTACTGGCGCCATTTCGCAACAGAAAGATGTCCCTCCGCAGTTCGAAGCCGCCGTCAAACGTGTTCTCGTCGACGTTACGGTATTTGACAAGAAAGGTCGATTTGTTCCCGACCTGACTATCGACGATTTCGAGATCCTTGAAGAAGGCCGGCCCGTTGACCTCAGCTTTTTTGCTCTTGAAAAATTCCGCAAAGCACTCCCTGTTCGGCCGACGGAAAACGGTGCAGTGTCGAAAGAGGACCAGATGCCACCGGAGCTCGCGGAGGCGGCGCTTTTACCGCGCTATATGGTTTTGTTTGTCGACGGGTTTAATACGTCGCCACCTGATTGGGACAATGTTCGCTACGCTCTTAACGACTATTTGGATAAACACGTTCAGGAAAACGACCGTCTCCTATTAGCGACGCTAACCCCGACCCGGAAACTTCTGGTGGGGCCGGAATTCACCCGAGACGTCAATAGTCTTAAGCGGCTCATTAACCAACTTGCAACTAATCCATCGATTAAGGAGCGTGAGAGGCAGAATAAGCAGGACCTGTTGACGCTTCTATATGACGACTCGAATCAGCTTTCGGCCCTCAATGTTGCCGGGGAAAGCATTGGTTCCGACGCGCAAGGGAACGTAGCCAACGAGGCCAATATTCTCCGCCAGGGGGCCAATTTGGCGGAGGTATTTGCTGGTCAGCGCAAAGACGAGATCCTTTACACACTGAATTCGATGACGTCGTTGGCCGAACATCTTAGTCGCACGTTTGATGTACCAGGCCCCAAGACGATGATCATGGTGTCGGGCGGGATCTCAGAAAATCCCGGTAGCGTTTACTACTACATTCTCGATGCTCGTCTCGACCAAGCGTCCGCGGAGGCGCGAGTAGATGCACCGATGGCTGCCGAACATCCAGTTGCTTTCCGCCAGCCACACGCTCAAACGATTGATACTTACTTGCTACGAGCAATTGGCCACCTCAACCGCATGAACTACACGCTCTACACTATCGGAGCACGGGGAACGATGATTGGTGCGTTCGACGATGTAACGGACAGATTTCGTAGCAATCTCACCCCAGGTATTTCGTCGATTGCTTATCGTGACGAAGAAGCAGGCCTGGAGATATTGTCGCGTGGCACGGGCGGTCTAGCATTTCACAACTCGGCTAATTTCTTTGGTGCCTTTGAGCGGATCGATCACGATACGGCTTTCCGCTACGTCCTTGGTTATGCGCCACCAGAACGGGCTGATAACGCGAACCCGGACAAGTTTTACCGTATTCAAGTGAAGGTCGATCGAAAACACGTTAACGTTCGCGCCCGCCGCGGTTATGTAGGAAGTTAGTAAACTTAGTCACCCATCACTTATTACTCTTGTTTGCTTCAATCCGGGCACGAGGTCCGCATGAAAGCGTTAGCGATCCGACAGCATGGTGCGCTTGACCAGGTTGCAGTGCTCGATGTTCCTCCTCCCGAGCTGGCCAGGGGTAGCGTACGGGTCGAGCTTCGAGCTGCGGCACTTAATCACCTTGACCTCTTTGTAATTGCGGGGATTCCTGGGATAGAGGTGTCGATGCCCCATGTACTGGGGGCTGATGGCGCCGGAGTGGTGAGCGAAGTAGCCGATGATGTCAACAGTGTGTCTGTTGGTGATGAGGTCGTACTTGATCCCGGTCTCGGCTCTCCTGACGAAACCGGCTATTCACTGTTGGGCGAAATGGTGCCCGGAACTTTTGCCGAGCAGATCGTGGTCCCAGCCGAGAACTGCTACCCCAAACCAGCTTCGCTGTCTTGGCCCGCTGCGGCGGCGTTTCCACTCGTCATGCTGACAGCCTGGCGCATGATCGTGTCTAAGGCGAGCTTGCAGGCAGAGGAGTGGGTTTTGATCCACGGTATTGGTGGCGGGGTTAGCCTTGCAGCCCTTCAGATCGTCCGCCATCTCGGCGCCCGTGCCATCGTAACCAGCCATAGTGAGACCAAACGTCAGCGAGCCCGTGAGTTCGGTGCGGAAAATGCCGTTGACTATAACCATGACGATGTGGTTGCAGCGGTCCGAGCTTGTACCGAGGGGGTTGGGGCTGATGTCGTGATCGACAATGTTGGCGAAGCGACATTTGATACTAGTATCCGTGCATGTCGCAAGGGCGGCCGCATCATCACCTGCGGTGCCACGTCAGGGCCGAAAATCCTGATTGATGTGCGCCGGATTTTTTGGCGACAAGTGTCGATCATGGGGTCAACAATGGGTGATTCTGAAGAGTTTCGCTCCATGCTTGCCGTCATTGAGTCAGGTGAGATTGTGCCGGTTCCCGACCAGGTGTTTCCGCTTGCTGAGGGACGCGCCGCCCTTGAACATTTGGAGACTGCCGAGCAGTTCGGCAAGATCGTTCTTGATATTGACAGTCGTTAGCCGAATATTGACATGGTCTGTAAACCTCAAAGTACTCCGACGATCCCCCAAAGCTCTGCCCAATGACAGTTACTTTCTCCCGCGTCTATACGTGGGGTTCCTTTGTAAAGTTTGAACACACGCTGTTTTCGTTACCCTTGCTGTATGCAGGCGCGGTGATCGCGGCGGGGGCTTTTCCCGACCTACGCACCGCACTGTGGATTCTTGGTGGGGGGACCGGGGCTCGAACGGCAGCAATGGGTCTTAACCGGATCATCGATCGTAATATCGACGCACGGAATTCGCGGACCGAGGATCGGGATTTGCCGCGCAAAACTATGAATTTAGCCGAAGCCTGGGGAATTGTGGCAGCGGGGCTAGCTCTCTATCTTTTCTCTTGCTTCATGCTTTCGCCGTTTGCGTTGTCTTTGTCACCGGTGCCGCTGATCGTCTTTGTAGTCTATCCGTATATGAAACGTTTCACGTCGCTGGCCCATTTTGGTGTAGGCACTGCTCTGGCGTTTGCGCCGCTAGGTGGTTTCATTGCCGTTACTGGGAGCATTGCTGATTCTGCCGCCGTTCTCTGGCTCGCAGCTTTCACCCTTTTTTGGGTGGCTGGATTTGACATTATTTACGCCACTCTAGACATCGAGTTCGATCGCACGGAAGGGTTGCGAAGCCTTCCAGTGTGGCTCGGTCGCCACATGGCACTGGGGGTTTCGATGTTCACGCACCTGCTTGCAATAGGGTGTTTAGTAGGATTGTTTGTCGAGGATCTCAGTGGTGTGATAGCAATCACTGGAATCATGGCGACTGGTGTCGTGCTGGCCGCTGAGCATTGGCTCGCTGAGCGGGTCAACCTGGCGTTTTTTCAACTGAACATCATCGTCGGATTTTTGGTGTTCGGTATCGTATTCGCAGGCAAGCAGGGTTGGTGAGCGGACGATGAGCGATACAACGGCTAACAGTAAGCGGATATTGGTCGGGGTGACTGGGGCCTCTGGGGCACCCTACGCGGTGGCGTTTCTTCGGCGGCAGCTCGGAGATGTCTATCTGGCGCTGTCGAATTGGGGTCGTATGGTAATGCTTGAGGAAACGGGGCTACAGGAAGATGACTTGCGGCCACTGGTTCAGAAAATTTTCTCTGACAAGGATCTCGCCAATCCGTTTTCGTCTGGATCCAATACCTTCGATGCGATGGTGATCATTCCGTGTTCTTTGACAACCATGGCCAAGATTGCTTCTGGGATTGGAGACACGTTGATTACGCGCTCCGCCATCGTCGCTCTCAAGGAGCGACGTAGACTCGTG
>JAYYTT010000121.1:0-10020 GCA_036344375.1 Acidobacteriota bacterium
AGCGTTTCATCTTTTCGCTTCCGGGATCTCGCCATTCACGGCACTCGTTCAACGCCCGATTCACCTAGCGTTAATGGCAACCCTTGGGTTTCTCGGTGTCGGGGTGCGAGATAAGGGTCGTTGCAACCTAGCTGAAACTGTTGTCTTGATCGCAGCGGTGCTACTTGGGTGTTTGTACATAGTCGGTCAACAAGAAGCTCTCGTTGGCCGCGTTGGTGCCGCTACCAAGCTCGATTTAGCCGCTGGCGCCGTGGTTATTGCTCTCGTGCTTGAACTCGCCCGCAGAACAGCTGGCTGGGGACTTGTCATAGTGGCTCTAACAGCGCTCGCCTATGCTTTCACTGGGCCCTATCTCCCGGGTTTTCTCGCCCACCGAGGCTACGGTGTACAACGGCTCATCGAACATCTCTATCTCTCAACCGAGGGCATTTGGGGAATCCCGCTCGGGGTTTCGGCGAATTTCGTGTATCTGTTCGTTCTGTTCGGGGCAATTCTTGAAGCCAGCGGGGGCGGGAAACTTTTGATCGGGCTGGCCGGACGCATTTCCAGCAGTAGCCGTGGAGGCCCAGCCAAGACGGCGTCAGTAGCCAGTGCCTTAATGGGTTCACTGTCCGGCAGTGCGGTGGCAAACGTTGCCACCACCGGAGCACTGACTATCCCTATGATGAAAGGCTCGGGATTCCGGCCACGAATGGCAGCTGCCATCGAAGCAGCAGCAAGTACTGGCGGGCAGTTGATGCCGCCGGTGATGGGCGCCGGTGCGTTCATTCTTGCTACCTGGACGAATATTCCCTACCTGCAGGTCGCCTCCGCAGCGCTAATCCCTGCAGTTCTGTACTACACAGGGCTTTACATGGCAATCCATTTTGGGGCTGCAAAAGAAAACCTGGAGACCGCTCAGGAATCCACACAACCCGGAGCGCTAGCCCAACGTCTCCACCTGTTGGTACCAATCTTTGTGATCGTCGTATTCCTGGCACTTGGCCGTTCCCCGATGCGAGCTGCTTTCTGGGGTGCAATTACCGCAGCCTTAGTAGCCACCGCCCGGTCGGCTACTCGGATGGACCGCGCTGAGTGGCGAAAGACACTGATTGCTGGGTCCGCCGGCACGGTTCAAGTAGCGGCGGCGTGCGCAACCGCTGGAATCGTAGTCGGTGTGGCGTCGCTAACCGGGATCGGCCTCCGAATGTCGGAGATGATCATTACCGTTGCCCAGGGCCATCTTCCCGTTGCCCTGTTGCTTACAGCATTAGGGTCGATTGTTCTCGGCATGGGATTGCCAACCACAGCAGCCTACGTCGTCCTTGCCGCGCTCGGTGCACCTGCCTTAACCGAGCTCGGCGTGCCTCTACTAGCGGCCCACTTGTTCATTTTCTACTACGGTTGCCTTTCGAACGTGACGCCACCTGTAGCACTCGCCGCTTACGCGGCGGCTGGCCTAGCTGGTTCGTCACCGCTGCGCACGGGAGCCACTGCAATGGGCTTGGCAGTCGGCGGCTTCCTTGTCCCGTTCGCATTCATTTACGATCCCTCCTTATTGTTATCGGGCACGGTTTTCGAAATTCTTGCCACAACGCTAGGAGCAGCCATCGGGGTAACTTCACTTGCTGCTGGGATAATTGGTTACATAGGGCGCCCGGTATCCACATCCGGCCGCGCCATACTGATTGTCACCGGAATCGCGTTGCTGGGTCCCGGGTGGCTCAGTGACGGGTTGGGCATAGCGATTTTCGCCACCGCCTTGTGGTTCTGGCGCAAACCCAAGGGTAAGCTGGGGTCAGCGCAACAGATACACTGAGCAATTAGCGTCATCGATGGTGAAGTCCTCTCCTTTCCCAAACAAACTGGGCCTGGGTTTCAACCTCATGTCCAGTTCTCCCGAAGGCTTATGCGGCAACCTAGCCAAAGCACCACGTTCACTTGCTTAACCGTTGGCACTTTACTCTTGCTTCTCTTCTCCGGTTTCGCCTGTTCCGGCGAAAGAAGCCAGGTTCAATTCTTGAGTATTGGCACCGGCGGCACTGGAGGAATCTACTACCCACTCGGTGGCGCAATTGCCTCGTTGCTTTCAAGTAACGATCAAGAGCACACGTACACAGCAGAGGTCACCGGTGGATCAGTGGAGAACATTGCTCGTATTGCCAACGGTCAAATTGATCTCGGTTTCGCAATCGGAACTTCGATCGCTGAAGCATTTAGCAAAAATGGCAACCCAGACTCGACTCCAGAGCTGCGAATCATCGCCCCGTTGTACCCCAACGTAGCGCATGTACTCGTTCGCGATGGCTCGGGTGTTATGTCGGTTGCTGATCTCGGCGGCAAAGCAGTTTCAGTAGGGGCCGCAGGCAGCGGGACTGAGCAGTTTGCACGCCATTTGCTAGCAGCGTATGCCCTCGACTATGAGTCAATTGATGAGCGTTATCTTTCGTTTTCCGAATCTTCGGCAGCACTGCGCGACGGAGCCATAGATGGGGCAATCTTCTCGGTTGGCTATCCGGCCGCCGCGGTTCTCGAGGCCACGACAAACGCCGCTGTTACCTTACTGCCGGTCTCAGGGGAACCGGCCGAGAGGCTGCGGGCACTGTATCCCTTTTACACCGATACAGAGATACCCGTCGGCACCTATGCCGGCCTAGAGACCAACATCGCCACGGTGGCGGTTATGAATTGGATGGTGGGACTTGAGAGCCTCGATCCAACGTCCGTAACAAGTCTCCTCGATGTGCTCCGCGAACATAGAGAGTCACTGATACGTGTGAACAAGATCGCCGCCCAGATCGATCTTGCTTCGATGGAAGATGCTCCTATACTTTTGCATCCTGCCGCTAAGAACTGGCTCGAGACGAACCGCTGAGTCAAGTCCCAAGGGTTCTCATATTGATGCCGTCGACGACGTACCACGCGTCGGACTTCGTGCAAGCGGCCGCGCGGCTCAGCGTGACCATTACGGTGGGCACCGATGGCCAACAAGCGCTTCAAAAAATTGCGCCAGAATCAACGATTACGCTTGATTTCAAGGACCTTGTTGGGGCCTGCGACAGAGTTGAGGAATTTCACCGCCGCTTCCCTATTGACGCCGTGGTCGCTACCGATGATGAGACGACCGTGCTTGCCGCAGCGGTGGGTGAAGCACTAGGCCTAGCACACAATCCTGTAGAAGCCGTGCTCCCTACCCGCAGCAAACTAACCCTGCGAAGAGCGCTCTACGATGCAAGACTGCCTTCTCCAGGGTACCAAGTCATCGACCTGGCGCCGGGATTTACGTCACAGTGCAAAGAAGAACGTATTTCACGTTTGGGTACCGCGGTGCAGGAGGCACTCAAGTGCACAGCTAACTCTGTCGATGGCATATCTTTCCCCTGCGTTCTGAAACCAACGTTTTTGTCCGCCAGCCGGGGCGTAATACGCGTCGATGATACGGGCAGCTTCCGTCAAGCTGCCCGGCGTATCGCCGATATCCTCCACGAAGAATCTGCAGCTGGTGGTGGTTCTAACGAATCGCATTTGATCCTCGTAGAGGATTATGTGCCTGGGGTCGAGTATGCGATCGAGGCCATAATCACGAAAGGTTCAGTGCATCCGGTGGCGATTTTCGACAAGCCCGACCCTCTCGAGGGACCTTATTTCGAAGAAACCATCTATGTGACCCCGTCGCGTGCTTGCATGGAGGCACAACGAGAAATCGTCACTACGGTTGAAAAAGCTGTTGCTACACTCGGCCTTCGGGAAGGTCCGATGCACGCCGAGGTGCGTGTCAACCAGGACGGTGTTCATATCATTGACCTGGCCGCGCGGGCCATGGGTGGCCTGTGCCCACGAGTTCTGAAATTCGACAACGGTGTATCTCTTGAGGAGCTTATTTTGCGTCACGCGCTTAGCATGACCTGCGATCTATCGCCGCAAGACCATCGGGCCGGTGGCGTAATGATGCTCCCAATCCCCACAGCCGGCGTATTCCGCCGTGCCCATGGAGTCAATGCGGCCCGTGGATGCCAAGCAATCAGTGAGGTCACTCTGACGATCAACCCTGGCCAGCGCGTGCGACCATTGCCAGAGGGGAATAGGTATCTTGGATTCATATTCGCGCATGCCGATACGCCGGTTGAAGCGGAAGCAGCTTTGCGTCACGCTTATTCACAACTCGAATTTGAAATCGAGCCTACACAATAAGAGCCAGGGACCACGCTCGAGACCACTTTACCGCCCGCTTCCTGTGCCATAACCTTCCATTAACCTTTTGTTTTTGCCTCGCTGGGGTGGAGGGGTTCATGGGCCAGCAAGAAGTTAATTTAGCAGCGGAAGACACTACAGTGGACACCAACCCAATCACGTTTACTACAGCGGCCGCGATGAAGGTACTGGAATTCGCCGAGGCCACGGAACAACCCAATGACATCGGTCTGCGGGTTTACGTGCAAGGTGGCCGCACCAGCTACGAATGCGGGTTCAGATTCGACGAGCCTCGGGAAAACGATGTCATATTGTCTCAAGAAGGGTTTGATCTCTTAGTCGACGGCTTCAGCTTTCACCTGCTTCGAGGTGCCTCTGTCGACTTCGTTGACAGTGTCTCCGGAGGCGGGTTCAGCGTCGACAACCCAAATGAGCCTGATCCTTCGAGCGACCCCCTTTTCGCGAGGGTGCAGCAGTTCATCAATGAACAGGTGAATCCCGGCGTCCAGACTCATGGCGGCCACGTCACGTTGCTCGAGGTAAAGGAAGGCATTGCCTACGTCGAGCTTGGCGGTGGCTGCCAGGGATGCGGCATGGTCGACGTAACCCTAAAACATGGAATTGAGCGCATGCTCAAGGAACAGATCCCGGAAATCGAGAGCGTCTACGACACAACCGACCATGCCTCTGGCCAAAACCCTTACTTTACGCAGGGGAAGGGCGGATCATTTAACGTCTGAGTGGCGGCTTATCCTGCCTGTATGCAAAACAGAAGTCGGGCCCGTCTCAATTAGCCCCCGATATAAGACATTTCGATACGGGATGGCAACTTGCTCTCCTTGAAGCGCCGTTCCGAGTAACGATCCTCCCGGTTTGACCAGATATCCGAGAAGAGGGTGCGCAGCGTTCCGTCAGACCCTCCGGAGCGCAGAGTATCGCGCAGATCAGTTCCTTCGCCCGCGAACAGGCACGTGTATAAAACACCCTCCGCGGAAAGGCGGGCGCGTGTGCAATCACCGCAGAACGGCTCCGTCACTGAGGTAATGATGCCGAATTCTCCTTCGCCATCGATGTAGCGCCAGCGTTTGGCAACCTCGCCACGGTAGGCCGGGGACACCGGTTCGGCAGGAAACTCAGCCGTAATGCGCTTGACGGTGTCAGCCCCCCCACAAACATCCTCAGGCCGCCAATTATTAGTCATACCCACATCCATGAATTCAATGAATCGCACGATATGGCCAGACCCTTTGAAATATCGCGCCAACTCGACGACCGAGTCTTCGTTGACGCCACGCTGCACCATCGCGTTGATCTTGATCGGGGCTAGTCCAGCAACAACTGCTGCCTCGATGCCATCAAGTACATCAGCGACTGGAAAGTCCGCATCGTTCATGGCCCGAAAAGTTTTGTCGTCTAGAGAATCCAAGCTCACGGTGACCCGTTTGAGCCCAGCGTCAGCAAGTGCCTGAGCTTGCTCGGGTAGCAAAGCTCCATTGGTCGTCAATGCCAACTCCACGCCCTTGACCTGGTTAAGCATAGTGATGAGTTGAGGCAGGTCGCGCCGCAGTAGCGGTTCGCCTCCCGTTATGCGTACCTTCCGTACCCCGAACTCAGCCGCGATGCGCACGACACGCTGGATCTCCTCAAACCGAAGGATCGCGCGTCGCGGGAGAAACTCATAGCCTTCGCCGAACACTTCGCGAGGCATGCAGTAGCGACACCGAAAGTTGCACCGGTCGGTTACCGAGACACGAAGGTCACGCAGCGGGCGCCCAAATTTGTCGATGGTCGGCTCAGTCACGTCCTGACTTTCCCAGGCTTCCGTAACACCCATCAAGCATTCTGGACTGCAACGGCAGGCATTTACTCATCTTTGAGATAACAGTTCACCTCAAAGATCCCGCAGTCGAGCCCCTCACCATGCAGCAACTCAATGTCGACAGCGCTCTCTGGTAAACCAACTTCAATCATCCCTTTGTCGTCCATGTTTTCACCGTCTCCGGTATCAACCGTTGGCACTCCACCGTCACACTGCTCGGTGGCCGCTTCCATGCCCAATACATCGGTAAAAGCACACACGTAACGACGCAGTCGGTCCATCGCCAGACGCGGTTCGCTGATGCCATGCCCCTGCCGCGGGTAGCGAACAAAAGAAACATCTTTGCCAAGGTCGGTCAGAGCTTTATAAAACTCCACCGCCTGCTCTGGTGGCACACGCTCGTCATTAGCACCGTGCATGATCAAGATCTTGGCGGTGACCTTATTCGCGTGACGAATCGGGGAGAGCTGCCGATAGATGTCTTCATTGTCCCAGGGGGTGCCGAAGAACCAACCCAGGTAAGCGGGGATGTCCGTAGTGCTATACATAGAATAGAGGTTCGACAAACCGGCGCCCGGTGAAATCAGCTTGAACCGATCAGTCTGCGTCGACATCCAGAATGTCATATAGCCACCGTAGCTCCATCCATAAGCAACCATACGGTCGGGGTCAGCCCAGCCTTGTCCTATGACGTAGTCGACACCGGTCATGATGTCGTCGTAATCACGGATGCCCCAGTTGTCCTGGTTCGCATTGAGGTGTTCTTGGCCGTAGTTGGAGCTACCACGGAAGTTGATCTGAAGTACCAGGAATCCGTTGCCAGCAAACATGTGGTTAGTCGAACTGAAGCTTTCCATAGAGGCGCCACTGGGGCCGCCATGAGGGTTGACGATGAGGGGGTATTGTGTGCCTTCTTGGAAATCAACCGGATAGGTTAAGACCCCTTCAATTGTGCCACCATCGGAGTTGGTCCAGCGGACAGATTCGACCTTGCCGAGCTCTACCTCTTCTTGTCCAACCCACGGGTTGGCGTCAGTAAGTTGCACAGCAGGTCCGAAACCATCACCCTCTCTCGCCGCAACCCAAAGGTTGCCGGGGCGTGCAGGGTCACTGTGACTAAACACCCAGAAGTTGCCGTCGTGTGACAACTGCCACTGGCCGTTGGCGCCGCGCACCGGAGCGCGCCTGATGGTCAACTCACCGGAGTCCAGGTCGACACCAAATAGGTTGGTGACCGTACCCTGCCCCGTCGACCAGTAGATCGTTTGGCCATCGCGCGCCCACATCGGCTGCCCGAAGGCAAGATCAAAGTCGTCGAGCATAATGATGGGTTCACCGCCATCAGCGGGGAATAGATGCAATTTGCTATACCACTGCGTATTCCCTGGTTGCGGCTTCGATGCCATGGCTAATGTGTTGCCGTCGGGCGACCAACGGGGACTGGCGTCGGGGCCTTCGTTTTCATAAAACAGTTCAGCGTTGCCTTCAAGATCAACAACCCACACGTCACTCCATGATGAATCATCGACCTTAGGGGTGGGCCGGGTAACGTACGCAATCTTCGAAGAATCTGGGGCCCACTGGGGATCCGAGACGGTGAAATCGCCGCTGGTCAGACGCTTGCTCTCGCCAGAATCGATGTCAAAAAACCAGAGGTGGGTCATCCGAAAACTCTCATCGACTACTTCGGCATCGTCGTGTATTTCTTGACGCCTTTTCTGGTCCTCACTCAAGCGGTCGCGCGCAGTAAACAAAATGCTTTCGCCATTTGGTGCGATCGAAAACTGAGAGACCCCTCCTTCGTGCTCGGTAACTTGCCACGCTTCGCCGCCGTCCACATACATGGAAAAGATTTGGGGTCCTTCACCTTCTCCTCGGCCAGACGCGAATGCAATCGAGTTGCCGTCCGGAAACCAAGCCGGTGATCCTGTGTCTGACTCGCCAAAGGTGAGTTGGCGACGATCAGTACCGTCGGTGCGAACCCTCCATATGTGCGTAGCCCGGTCAAGTTCATCGTCATCCCAGTCTCGGACGCTCTGCGTGTATAGGACCCACTGGTCATCTGGCGAGATACGGGGGCTTCCCACCGTTGTGAAGTTCTGCGTATCCCATGCTGTCATCATGCGGCGATTTTCTTCCTGTGGCGCTTCGGACTGCGACGCAATGGTCGTTTGTGCCACAAGCAGCATGGAAACGATGGCAGTTAACGCAATGACGACAAAGGTGCGATAAATAATCATTGGGCGACTCCGTTTCTGAAGGAAGCCTAACCAGTAAGTAAAAAGACGGCCGTCGCTAGGCTGGCCTTCGGCCCGCCTAGCAGGTTGAATGAATTGTCGCGGGAAAGACCATTGAGAATCAACCGCGCGACTTCCAGCTAGTGACCGCCACGGCACTAAGCAGCACGATACCAGCGAGGTCAAGAACTAGGATTCGGGTGCCGTATAACTCAATACCCTGCCCGGGAACGAGCAATAATGCAGCCGCCGCGATCACGGAACCACGAGCTGCAGGCGACAAATTATTGAACAAGAAGCCAGCGAGCCCGGCAGCAAAACCCAAGACGCCCAACGCCGCTATTGTGGTTGCGTAAACAATCGCCCCAATCGATGCGGTGCTGCCGTCGCTAGAAAGCATTAGCAGCTCGGGGCGAAACACAAAAATGTACGGCAGCGTGAAACCAACGAGGGCGAAACGAAAAGCGTGCCACCCCGTTTGCATAATGTCAGCGCCTGCAATTGACGCAGCCACGTACGCAGCGAGAGCAACCGGTGGGGTCACCATTGACATCATCCCGAAGTAAAAGATGAACAAATGGGCGGCAAGTGGCACAACACCGAGATTGCCAAGAACCGGACCGATGAGGGTAGCTAGCAGAAGGTAAACGACTGCCGACGGTAAGCCCATGCCAAGAACGATTGAACAAGTCATGATGAGTACAAGGGCGAGCAACAAACTCTGCTCTGCAAGCGGAATGATCGTCGCTGGAAGGCGGGTGCCCACGCCAGTGAGGGTGACGACTCCAATAACAACACCCACGCATGCTGCTGCCGCTACGAGCGGCAGCATGTCGACAGCAGATTGACCAAAGGCCCTGAAAAAATCAGGGGCTTTCATTCGGGTACGCTCATTCAGCATGCCAAGGACCACCACTGTCGCGAGTGCCATGGTCACCGCACGAAATGGTGTGTTACCAAAAAGCAGCAAGGCAATCAGAACCACCAATGCGCCTCCGAAGATCATGCCTTCCCACTGAACACGAAATTTCGACGGTGGCCCTGTCTCGACAACCTGACCTTCGGTTGCCATATCTCCAACCAATCGGCGTGCCGTGAAGTGCACAATAAGCAGCAACGACGAGTAGTAGAGAATCGCTGGCAACAATGCGGCGCGGATGACCTGAAGGTAAGTCACAGAAGGTTGCACGATTTCTAGCATCATGTAGGCACCGGCACCCATCACTGGAGGCATTAGGGCGCCACCCGAGCTGGCCGCAGCGGCGATCCCCCCTGCGACTCTCGATCGAAAACCTGCTGCCCGCATGCTTGGAATCGTTAGGGTTCCAACTACGGCGCAGGTAGCAACGGCACTGCCCGACAGAGAACCCATCATGCCGCAACTAACTACTGCTACTTTCGCCGGGCCACCGGGGCTACCGCGAAAGATGCTGTCCGCAAAACCGATAATGAAACGGGTCGCTCCAGTTGCTTGCAAGAAGGCCCCAAAAACCACAAACAGAAAAACGTATGTGAACATGACGTTCATCGCGATGCCGAAAACACCCTGGCTGTGCAGGAACGTCTGAGCGACAAGGCGCTCTAAACTGTAGCCACGGTGTGGAAATAGCCATGCCGGTAAGTAGGGGCCAAGATATCCATAGGCAAGAAAAACGCTGGCTAGGATAGGTAGTGCCCAACCAAGCGACCGCCGCGCTGCCTCCAGAATAAGAACGAGGCCCAGCAAACCAATAACTGTCTCTGCGCTCGACTCTGACCCGGCACGGTTGCCGAGCGACTGGCCGCCAATCCAAA
>JAYYTT010000122.1:0-5295 GCA_036344375.1 Acidobacteriota bacterium
ATCGCTACGCCGCGAAGATCACCAAGCGCCGCTGGCAGCGGGCGAAACTCATCCGGCGGATCGCCGCATCCTGTTACCACTAGCAGCAGTAGCAAGATGATGAAAAAGACCGGCTTCATTCTGCAGCGGCGCTCCCTTCCAAAATCTTGAGCATGAATTCGTAGAGGACTTGTCGATCACTGAGTCCTTGGGCTTCGCCACTTTGCCAGGCTCGAATTACTCGACCCTCTGGGACGGATTCATTTCTCAACCAGGATCGACAGTCTTCCCATGTGGGTAGCCAGACAAAATTTTCGACCAATTTATCTAGGCCTCCAACCATGACTTCGAAGGTATTGGTGCTGTGAATTAGGAAGATCCCTGCTTGAAACGGAGACCCAGCGTGCATTAGTCCGTTGATGTCGAATACGTATTGTCCGGGCTCAGGTTTCCAGTTGAGGCCCGCCGCGCGCATTTTCATCGCGGTGTTAATTTCGGATTCACTAAAACGCACTCTGATCCTCTAAGGCGTTATCAAGGTTTCCTGCTCGAGTCTCCGAAAAGTCTACCTGTTCAGTGCCCACTTCGCTTGGCGTACGCTGTGGAGTCATAAACATCGGCGTTGACGCAGTTCGGCGCTCGATCGCCCTGCAACATAGCAATGGCATTGGTGGCCGCCATGGTTGCCATCTTGTCCCGCGTGCCACGGCTGGCGCTGCCAAGATGGGGCAACAACACAGCGTTTTTACACTCTGCAAGTCCTTGCACCATTTTCGGTTCCCGCTCGTACACATCTAGTCCGGCTCCAGCAATCTCACCTTCGTTAAGGGCAACAACTAGCGCTGCCTCGTCGATGATTGGGCCCCGTGCCGCGTTCAGAATATATGCGGTAGGTTTCATCTTCTCGAATTCTGCGGTGCTAATCAGATGCCGAGTTTCGTTTGACAAAAGTGTGTGGATGGAGACGAAGTCGCTTTTGGCCAGTAGCTGGTCGAGATCAGCCCACACCGCCTGATCATCGGCTTCGATTGCCTCTCGCGCATACGGGTCGTAGGCTAGTACACGCATGTCGAATCCCATTGCCCGACGTGTAACCGCCTGGCCGATACGGCCGAAACCAACCACTCCGAGAATTTTTTCCCGGCCATCTCCACCCGGTGAAGTGTCTTCGCCGAGCAAAAGATTAGGTCCCCAAAGCTTGTAGTTATTGCCGCGCATGTACTCGTCACCGGTGACGATATTGCGTGACACTGATAGCAGGAGTGCCCAAGTGAGGTCGGCCGTCGTGTCGGTGAGCACGCCGGGTGTATTGCTCACAGGAATCCCGAGTTCGGTTGCTACACCAACGTCGATGTTGTCGTATCCGACAGCAAACTGGGCGATTCCGCGTAAAGAGGGGTTAGCTTCCATGACTGCGCGGTTAACCGGTTCCGTTAAGAGCGAGAGGAGCACGTCGGCCCACTGGGCACCCTCGACGACCTCATCTTGGCTCGGCCCCTCGTCTTCCTCGCCTGGCCACACCCGCGTTTCAACCCCGGCTTCCTCTAGGATATTAAGTCCTGCGTCGCGAATTCGGCGAGTAACGAACACCTTTCCAAGGCTCAAAGCTGTCTCCCTTCAAGTCTCCCGGCGGCTGAGACAAGGCATCCGGGGCGGTCTCCGTAGTTCAGGAGGGGACCCCTGAGGCGACGAAATCCGCGAATCCAGCGACATCGTTGACTGCAGCTTCCAGGCGAGATAAACCCTCGCGGAGTTGTTCTATATCGGCGGCAGTGCTCAGCCGCAAGTAGTGTTCGCCTTCGCTGCCGATGCGGCAAAACGAAGGCCGGTCCATGGTGGCGACACCATATTTGTATAACGCGAACATCTGGAGGATCGTG
The DNA here is from genome assembly GCA_036344375.1 of Acidobacteriota bacterium. Taxonomy (GTDB): domain Bacteria; phylum Acidobacteriota; class UBA890; order UBA890; family UBA890; genus UBA890. Next base: position 1,860 of record JAYYTT010000122.1, read on the forward strand.
GACGGACTCGACTTTTTCTGTTTTTCTACAGACAGGTTGTTGAAAGCCTCGATAGCCCCGATTGACTCACAGGCTTCCGCGATGTTCGGGAAAACGTAAAAGGCACCCTTCGGCATAACACAGGTGATTCCTGGGATTTTATTGAGCGTTTGCACGACAAATTTGCGACGTTCGTCAAAAGCGCTAACCATCTTTGCGATGGCAGCGACGCTCTCCGGACTTTCGAGGGCGACCCGCCCGGCTTCCTGCACAAACGGTGGGGTACACGAAATGGTATTGATGTTGAAGTTCTTAAAAACCTCTGCCTCTTCGACTGTCGGTAGTACTACATATCCGAGCCGCCACCCCGTCATGGCGAAGGATTTAGAATGGCCGGAAGCGATCAGCGTCTTTTCTTCCATTCCAGGAAAGCTAGCTATGCTGGCATGCTTTAAGCCGTCGAAGATGATGTTCTCGTAGATTTCGTCGGAGTATATGCGGACATCGGCAGGTGCTTTTTCACGAACCACTTCGGCCATCTCTGACAAGCCTTCAGCCTCGATAAGGCCGCCCGTTGGATTGGCTGGAGAATTCAGGATAATCACCTTGGTTTTATCCGTGATTAGCTTGGATAGATTATCTGCTGTCATTGCAAAGACATTAGATTCCCGCAGCCGCATAGGCACTGTCTTTGCCCCTACGAACGTCACCCAGGACTCGTAGATTGGGAAGCCTGGACTTGGGTAGATAACCTCATCGCCAGCGTTCACGTAGGCTAGCATCGTGTAGGCGATTGATGGCTTGCCACCCGGATGAACGACCACGCGGCGAAAATCGACGTCGAGTCCTCGCGTCTCACTTACCTGCTGGGCGATAGCTTTACGCAAACTCTCGAGGCCGGCAGGAGGGCAGTAGTGTCCGTTGCCGTTGTCGATCTGTGTCTTTGCCTCGGCGGCAACGTGTATGGGAGCGTCAAAATCGGGTTCCCCCATGTTCAGTTTGACCACCATCCGCCCAGTTGCTTCGACGCGGGCGATGTGATCACCGACCTTGAAGGCATTTTCGGTACCAAGCCGCTGCAACCGGTCAGCGAACACGGTTATCCCTCTCTGAAATCTGTGGAAAAAACAAACAGCTGAATTGGCGGAGCCGCCACATTAGAGAAAACACTAGTGTTTTGTCGACAGTGTATCAGGCGTAACACCCTCTCTCGTAGAGTATCGAGACAAGAAAAAGTTCCATAAGTTACAAAGAGTGGCCCACGAGCCACTGTTGTGAAACCCGTGAGCCACGAGAACAGGCGGTCCTCCCTACAGAGTGGAGGCGTCGGCGGGGGAAAACGCCTTATCGTCCTGAAGGTTTACAGCCTGCCATTCGAATTTAACCAGACAGTGTCTAGCTGACCTCGGAGCGTACTTTAAACAAGTCTGTTTGTAAGTATCAAATCTATTCCGAATGGCGCGAAATGACCCTAGTTCAGGGTTTCCAGGGACGACCAACTGGGAGTAGAAGCGTTCCTTCTAGGATGGGATCAAGACGGAGGAAAAAGCCCGATGCCGAATTTGAAAACCAATAGCCCTCCCCAATATGAAGTTACGATCAGAGCCGCAAGCCCAATGAAGGTTAGGGTCCAGTAGGCGTCCCGGTAACGTTCTGGGAAACCGCTTGGATTATTTGCCCGCCAAAGGGAGCAGACTGCGAAACACACCAGGGTCGCGATCCCAAGGTTCCGGTGTAATTCGATGGTTTCGGTTACCATCGTAGGAGCATCCGCAGGAGCAGCGGTGTAACCAGAGACTACTGAGAGAGCCGCTGCCACGGTGCCGATCATTAGTGTCCACCACGCGACGATTCTCAGGTCGCGTTCATTGACCACTGAGGCGAGCAGATCAAACCCAACCGATACAGCGAGCAGGGCAATGGCGAAGTCGACAATGATAGGGTGCGGGACCATAAGGTCGCCCATGCTATCGAAGTTTGCTGGAACATGCCTACTGACAAGGATAATCTCCAACCATGTTAGGTGTGGGCAAGGGAATCGTGGTGATTGCCGTCGTTATGATTTTCATCGTCGTGGCGAACGCTTTCTACGTGATTCGTCGAAGGCCTAGGGGAGATACCGAGCAATGAATTCGTGGGTTAGTGCCCACGCGATCCCGCTTACCGCCTTGGCGATTTATCTGGCTGTGATCGTAGCGCACGCTTGGCACGGTCATCGATCGACGCGGGGCACCTCAGACTATTATGTTGGTGGACGCTCGATGGGTGGCTTGGTCATTGGCCTGTCATTCTACGCCACGTACTTCTCGACCAATAGTTTTATCGGGTTCGCTGGTGAGTCCTATGATCTTGGATTCGCCTGGATGGCGATGGGCTTGGTATTGCTATTGTGCGCGGTGGTCTCTTGGCACGTCGTCGCACCCCGCCTACGGCTTGCTACCGAGAAACTCGGAACGTTGACGTTTGCTGGGTTCCTTGGTGCGTATTATCAGTCGTCGGGTGTTCGTATAGCTGCTGCCGGGGTCATCTTGGTCTCATCTATCTTTTATATGACCGCCGTTTTCAAGGGAATTGGCGGGACGATGCAAGCTTATCTGAGCGTACCTTATGAAGTTGGTGTTGGCCTTGTCTTTGTCATCGTAGTTGCATACACGGTTTTTGGCGGCTTTATTTCGGTGGTCCATACCGATGCTATTCAGGGGACCCTGATGTTGTTGGGTAGTCTCTATCTTCTGATCAACGTGCTTCGGGCGGGAGGTGGCTGGACGGCTCTTATCGAACGCGTTGCTACTACTCCAGGGGTTGCTCCCGATGGCCGCCCACTCGGCGATGCCCTTCTAGCAAGTACTGGAACTATGCCTTGGGCACTGTTGCTCGGTGGTGCCTTCGCTGGTGGCGCGAAGTTTCTCGTCGAACCACGTCAGGTAACAAGATTTTTTGCCCTTAGAGATGACCGAGCGTTACGCATTGGAATGATCGTGGCACCTGCTGCCATTGGTTTTTCGTACCTCTGCCTGTTGCCGCTTGGGGTTCTCGCGCGCGGGTTGCTGGCTGAAGGTTCGGTTGCAGAGACCGATGCCGTTATACCGGCGCTGTTAACTGATCCGCAGGTGACCGGGCAGGTTGCCGCGGCAGTGATTCTTACTGCGTTGTTAGGGGCCGCCATGTCTTCGATCGACTCGGTCCTGCTGGTCCTGGCCGGTGCATTTCAGCGAGATGTTGTCGAAGTGTTCATGGGCGAATTTGAGGATGCAAGGTCGTTGCGCTTCACCCGTATTCAAGTGGTCTTGTTTGCTACGGTCACTGCCATAGTTGCCTTAAGACCACCGGGCGACATTCTTTCATTGACGATTTTTTCCGGCAGCCTTTACGCAGCTTGCTTCGCGGCACCCTTGTTTGCGGCACTTTTCCGCTGGCGAGGGTCTCCAGTGAGTGCACTCGGCGCGATGCTAATAGG
>JAYYTT010000123.1:0-8169 GCA_036344375.1 Acidobacteriota bacterium
TAAGTTGCTTGCCGTCAACCTCGATCTGATTGTTACTGGTGAAGCACCCCGAGCCGAGGAAAACGTCAATCCCCAGGTCTCGGAACCGCGCAGCACTATCGTGTGGGCTTATGTCGGCACGGATACGACGCATCCGGGTCATTGCGGCGCCGAAATTGCCAGGGTCTGAGGTGACGGGCCCGCCAAAATCATGTGCTTTCCGTGCCGCATGCCAGGCGCGCGCCGCTGCAATAATCCCCTTCGACGGCACGCAGCCGACATTGAGACAGTCGCCCCCCATCAACTGGCGCTCAATGAGGGCTACCTTGGCACCTAGCCCCGCCGCACCTGCTGCTGAAACTAACCCTGCCGTGCCAGCGCCTATGACGACCAAGTGATAACGGGAAGCGGGTACGGGGTTAACCCAGTCTGTCGGATGTACGTTGTCGACGAGTTTCCGGTTGTACTCATCATCTGGTATGACGAGGTTTTGCTGCTTATCGGTCATCTGTAATCCCATTTAGCACCTGGGTAGATATCTTCGTGACGATGGTGATCACGATGAGTGTCGCAACCAGACCGAGCCCGAGAAGAGCATAGTATCCACCATCTCGTGGTGTTCCGGAGTTACTTGCGATTTCGGCTACTGCGCCCGCCAAACGACCGTAGTAGACGTACAGAAACGTCGCCGGGAGCATTGCAAGATGGGCAAAAACATATTCACGCAGTCGAACGCTAGTCAGGCCAAGGGCGTAGTTCAGCAGATTGAAGGGAAACAGTGGGGACAAGCGGAGCAAGATAACGATCTTTAGTCCTTCATCGCCAATTGCGCGGTCGATGGACGCGAACTTTTCGTAACCTTCCAGCTTCTGTTCGACCCAAGAGCGGGCACCGTAACGAGATATTAGGAAAGCTAGCGTCGCGCCCACCGAAGCGCCGATAAATACCGTGGCTACGCCGGTTCCAAGCCCGAAGATGGCACCAGCGACCAAGCTCAACAACGATCCGGGAACCATCGCCACGGTGGCAATCGCGTATCCAGCGGCAAAGGCGAAAGGGCCCCAAATGCCAATGCTATCAACCCAGATCGCAAATGCTGGACCGAGGGCTGACAGCTGGTCACCCTTGATGAACAAGGTGACAAGAATTACTGCCAGCACAACAATCTTGGTCGTGCCGTGGCGTGGTGTTTTCGATGCGGCGTTGTTTGCCTGCATGTTGTCGTCCGAAGAGATTCTGGCTTTCATTTTGAGTCTAGCCCCCCAGCAAACTCTTGCATGACTCGAGTTGGTGGTCTACTTCTGGGGGCCTTGGGCCATAGAACGACTCATGAAATTCGTACTACAGAAGAAGCGATAGGGTTGTCGAGTGGACTACGGGCCGCTTGAACAAGTCTGTCCCCCCCCAAAGCTTTCATAGGATGAACTCCCGAATTGCCACAATCGCCTCGGCGATGTTTTGCTCCAGCGTTCTTCCGGAAGCCTTGGTTGGTTTGAAGGAATGGTCACCATCTTCCAACCATAAGATCTTGATGGCAGGTGATAGTTGATAAGTAGAGACTTCATCAGGTCTGCCAAACGGGTCCCGCGTTCCTTGGACAATGAGAGTTGGGATTTTCAGTTCTGCAAGATGTGCCGTGCGGAGATTCTCCGGTTTCCCAACTGGATGGAAGGGATACCCTAGACAAATCAGTCCGTGAGCGCCCACGTCGTCGGCAAGCATACTGGCAATGCGCCCCCCCATAGATTTGCCACCAATTATTAGCCGACGGCTGTCAGCTAATGCCACCACATTGCGCCAACTTTCCATCAGCACCGGAAGGCGATCGGGTCCGCGAAATTTACCCGTTCGCCTCCGTTGCTGCATGTAAGGGAATTCAAAACGTATAACTCGAACCCCGTTACTAGCCAGTCCGGCAGCAAATGCCTCCATAACGGGGGAGTCCATGCCGGCGCCCGCACCGTGGGCCAGGATAAGGGTGGTATCACTGTCTGCGGGGCCGTTGTGGAGCATAGGCAGCTTTCCCAATTCGAGAAGCCTTTAACCTTTGCAGCATCACCCGGTTAAGTGAACAAAGGGCGGGCTAGTAACTGTTTCAAGGAACTCGACAATATCAGGGGTTGCGATGGTTGCCCTAAGGTGGGACCAGAACTTTTAGTTGTGTCGCGGAACCGTCACTCAAAAGAAATGCAATAGCCTGTTCTGTCAGTTGATAAGATCACACTCATGACCGCCAACGAACTGTGCACACGTTTCCCGGAGATTTCTCTAGAGCTCTGTGATGAGCCAACGTTAGTGGAGTTCGCGACCACATTCGGCGACTTGCTAGCCGTGGCCCAGAAGCCAAGCAATTGTTCCACGGGTCACGATCCGGCGAATCATTTCTATCTGAAGCTGGTAGGTCCAATCACATATTTCAGTTATGGTCTCGCGACTCGTGAACGTGTAGTGGAAGACATTCAGCAATTGCTCGATGCGTATGCTACTGACCCTGAAGCTTTTGTAGCTTCGTTGTTGCCGGAGGGAACTGCGAATGCCGAGGTGAGGGGACCAGGCTGTAGCTGAGCAACGCCTCGGGCGTTCACTGTTGGTTGATGTCGAAGAGGTTCTTCTACGTACCTTGGGGCTCAGTGCCAGACGATTCGCTGGCTCGCCGACCATGCTCCACAATAAAAGCGATCGGTGGCTCCATGTTGATCGGATGTAGCCGGATGTCAGGATGGCGACTCGTCCAGACGCGAAACATCTCGTCGACGAAACCCTGGCCGACTGCCTCAACACCTTTGAAATCGACCACCACGTTACGAAAGCGATTGAGGCCCTCGAGCAGTTTTTTGGCCTCGGAGCGTGACAAAAAACGATTCCCCGTCTCGAATAGCTTGACTACCACACGGCGCCGAGCAAGTTCGAATCCCTCGGATGATTCTGCCATTACCGACTCAAGAGAAGTGGTAGTCGACACGTCGATCTCAAATCGAACTTTTGTCCCCGGAGCGACATGCACGGCAGCGATGCCGACGTCATCAATTTCGTTGTCGACCATCCATAGAAGCCCACCACTTTCGATTTCAAAGAAATCAGCAATCCGTGATAGCAAGAAAATTCCTTCGCCGGTGTGTTCGGCGGGCATGGTGGTCAACTTTCCTTTGGTGAGTTGCCGTAACGCCTCCATGCCATCCGGCAGCCCATTCTCCTGTGCCAGATGATCAAAAATGCCCTCGCCATCGTCGCTGACTTCGAGAACCAGTCGGTCGTGTGCCTTCCGGAATGAAACCTCGACGTAACGACCGTTTGAATGGGAGATTGCATTGTTAACCAATTCGACTACAGCGGTGTGTAGGGCTCGGTCAGCGGGATCGGGCAAATCGGAAAGCTCAAGAACCTCAATGCTAACGTCGTTCCAGACTAGGTCTTCAGCGAGGCCTTGGAGTCGGTAGCGAAAGCGTTGTCGCGGATGCACGCTGCGGTACCGGACACCACGTCCGGAGCCTTCTACGATGAGGTCACCGGCATCCACCATCGATCGAAGTTGCGCATGAACTGCCTGGCGCGAAGTCCCGGTTGCTTCCACGACATTTCGATTGGCGATGCTACCCCATTCGGCCAGCAGATCGTCTATTACCGGGCGGATGCGCGAAGGTCGTGGGGACATGATTGCTTTCAGCCTTTCGACGTATAAAACGTAATGTAACCATTCCAAAAGTACGCGGTTCTCTCTGTACCGTCAAGTTACAATATGTAAACGTCAATATACGATGTCTACAACAATTGAAAATTGATAGAAACGTCAAGCTATATATATTAACGACAAGTTAATCGGCTTAGGCAAGAAAGTTTCCACAGGATTGGCTTTAGAGTCACCGAATCAGCTGTGATCGGCAGCAGAAGATCGCTCGGGCTACAAAATGGACTCAAAGATGGCGTCACAGGCTCGGGCTACCTTTCGCCAGTCAAAGCATTGAGCATTACGGGTTAACTGCTTACCTAGGAGCGTCGCTTCTTTTCGATTTTCAAGCGCCCAGACGATGGTCTCTACCATCTGCTCGTACGATGTATACAAACACCTCTCTCGCGCTTCGGCACTGACCTCTGGTCCCGCAAGGAGCTCTGGATAGCTCAATCGGTGCGGTAATACCGCAAACGCGCCGGAGGCCATGGCTTCCAGCACCCCGACACCAAAGAATTCGTGATTGGCGGTAGACACTGTAAGAGTGGCTTGCCCGAGTAGATATCTATACTGCTCGTAGTCAGCAAACCCTAAGTGAATCAACCGGTTACCGAATGCTTCTTCGATACCTTCGAACTCAGAGGGAATTTTACCGAACCCCTGTCCACAAATGGCTAGCTGGAACTCTATGCCACGATCTGCAATATCACCCAGAGCATCAAATAGTTCAGCTGGATTCTTGTCATACTCCCATCGCTGATTCCAGATGATCAAGGGTGGATCTGATCGGCGAGACTTAGCTTCGGCGGGTTGAAAATCGTCAGTCTCAATGCCGACCGGTAGGATGCAGCTTTTTTGACGTACCTCATCGACTGAGTCAAGCAGATTGTATTCTGGGAAATGCCGAAGAAACCTTGGTAATGCTTCGAACCAGGCCTCGTAGTGGAAACGTGAGTTGAATGCTACTTGGGTCGCAGCAAGCATTGAGGAAAAATTCACGAACGCATAATGGTGATCTCGTTCTCCACCCTGTCGACGCATCGGTCCCGTAACATCGTCGTTCGGAAGAGGGTAGGTAAGTTGATTTTCGTGCATGTATAGGACTGCAGGAACATCCGCAGTAATTTGCCTAGTCAGTGCGAGGAACGTGGTCAGGTCTAGCATGTCCGTTGCTAGGATTACGTCAGGTTGCTGATTGTCCGCCAGGAAACGTTGGGCGAGAGTTGCTGCGCCACCGTGCATTCGCCATTTCCAGAACCGGTCGGGCAGGGTCAGTAACTCAATGTTGTGCTGGCTATGGCGCTTCAGACCGTAAGCCCACGAGGCATGACTGCCTCCGTGGTAAGGGGAAACGAGAAGAATGCGCAAATTCGGACTCCGTATTCCGGCGGGAATTGGAAATGGAAACCTAGCAGGCTGCACTTAAAGAGTGATGAGCCCGCGTTGCTTGGCACACCACCCTTCTATTCTTCCCCTTGCACCGTGGCGAGGCCTTTTCAGGGCCAACCATAGTGCAGGTTTCTACTCAGACGTTGCCTGCTCCGGATCCTCAGTGTTTTTGGGTGCCACAGGTGTAGTTTCTGTCGTTATCTTCGCGGTGGGCAAAGTGAAACGGACTACCACGTTGTACAAAAGCGCAAAAATGAAACCAGCGACCAAACCATCAAAAACCGCGTACGCGGTTCCTTGTAGAAGATCACCGAGAGTGCCACTGGCAGCGTAGCCTGGGTATATCGACGCTACTAGCGTAAGCACTGTGTCCCCGTAACCGGGGACAAGAGCGTTTATGGCGCCGATGACGAAGATGGCGGCACCCCAAATGACGGCGGCGGTGATAGCGAGTGCAACAGGAGAAAGCATCATAAGTCGACAATGGTGGAGCTTGACAACCTAGGGTTCAAGGGAAAATTGGCGGTTTAAGCGTATGCCATTCGGTTGCTTTCTCGTAAGCATAAGCGGCGCGCAATAAGGTTGTTTCTTCAAAGGGGCGTCCCACGAGCTGCAAACCGATTGGCATACCGTCGACAAAACCACACGGCAGGCTCAAGGCTGGAAGGCCAGTCAAGTTGAACGGTCGGGTGAACAGCGTCATTGCGGCGCGAACGTCCAGGGGACCTTGGGCCCCTTCTATTTCCTGAGCATCTAGGTGTGGCGCTGTCATCGCCAAGGTGGGCGTTACCATCAAGTCGACAGATTGAAAGACTCGGGCAAACTCGTCAGTAAGTCGGGTGCGAATTCTTTGGGCTTGCAAGTAGGCGTGGGCACTTATGTTTTCAGCGAGCGACAGGAACGAACGAGTTTCTTGACAGTACATTTCAGGATGTGACGCTAACGTATCACGATGCACGGCACCCCCCTCGGCGAGGAACAAGGTGATTGCCGCTGGGCCTACCAGATCGAGCTCCGATGGCATTGTTACGTCCACACGTTGAGCGCCGAGTTCTTCAAGCATATTGGCCGCTTCGCGCACCGCCTTGGCAACCGGCTCCGTGGTGATTTCAAGGAAGCAAAAGTCTGGTACCACGAAACGTAGCCCCTTCATCCCCTGGCTGATCGAAGCGGAAAAGTCGGCCGTAGGTTCGGCGGAATTGGCACGGTCGGAAGGGTCAGGCCCGGTCATTGCGGTCAGTAAGGTCGCTACGTCAGCGACCCGTCGGCCCATTGGCCCGACGTGATCAAGACCCCACGCGAATGGCATCACACCGGTGCGCCCGACACGGCCGTATGTGGGCTTGAACCCGACGATGCCGCAGCATGCTGCAGGGATTCGAATGGATCCCCCAGTGTCTGTTCCGGTTGCGACACAGACCATGCCGGCTGCAAGGGCCGCGGCAGACCCCGAGCTAGAGCCACCGGCCATATGGTTGAGGTTCCACGGGTTTCGCACGGTCCCGAAGTGCGAGACGGTACCAGTTGTACCGGTGGCAAACTCGTGAGTATTCGATTTACCTACCAGCAGAGTACCAGCGTTGCTTAAGCGGCTGACCACTGTGGCATCATTGGTAGGTACGTAGTCGTGCAGTAATTCTGAGCCGGCGGCCGTGCGGATATTCCGAGTAGCGATGATGTCTTTGTGCACCAACGGTAGCCCTGACAGTGGGCGCGGGCGTTCCCCGCTGTCGATCACATCGTCAACAGTCCGTGCTTCCTCGGCAGCCCGATCCAGGCTTAAGGTCACGATAGCGTTCACCACTGGGTTGCAGGCTTCTATCCGCGCCTGTGCAGCTGAAAGGACTTCTTGGGCAGTAGTCTCGCCGGTAGTGATTCCAGCCACCACCTCCGCTGCCGTCGGGCACGCGGGTGGCAGTTCCGCTGGTGAGACCGGCTTGTCATCGGCCTGCGTTGTTGCCGTTGTATCGTTCGAGCTGGCCGCTGCGATGGAAGCAAGATCGAAAGCGGGTGACTCGGAGCTTGCCCAAGACGTGGGCCGAAACGTTGCCGCCGGTTCCGCAGCCCCGAGTTCTGCATCCTCGAGTCTAGAGACAGAGTCCAGGAGCGCCTGCTGACTAGGTGACAGCGTGTCGTTGCTCATAATAAGTGGATACTAGAACACTCTGGAAAATGACATTTTCGGCCGGTGGCGAAATCGTACCCGACAAACGAAGCCCTCGCCGACCTTGTAAGCTTCGCGACGGTGGGACCGGGTAACGAGTACTTGGCAGATCGTCGTCTCACGTTCTACTAGGTCGCTAGTAATTACCCAACTCCTATGACGAAGACAGGTAAGCTTTGCACGTCGCCATACTCAAAAAAGGAGAGCATGCATTTTGAGGGAAACGCGATTCATCACCGATAATTCGAGCTTGCGGCAGCTAGCGCAGGACCTCGGTGGTGAACGGATCATCGCCTTGGACACCGAATTTCTCACCGAGCGTTACTTTTATCCACGCCTTTGCCTTGTTCAAATTGGCACACCAAAGGTTTTGGCTACTGTGGACCCGCTAGCTTGTGAAGACCTCTCGCCACTTGCTGAGTTGCTCGCCGACCCTACTGTCTTGTTGCTCCATGCTGGAGCCCAAGACCTCACCATTCTAAGGCGTCGGCTTGGTTACTTGCCCAGTAAAGTATTTGATACGCAAATTGCTGCCGCTTTCCTTGGTTTTGGGCATTCGATCAGCTATTCGCGCTTGGTCGAATCATGCTGTGGGGTGAAGTTGAGTCGGTCTCGAGCGTATACCGATTGGGCCCAGCGTCCACTTGCCGATGATCAGTTGAAGTACGCGCTCGACGATGTCCGTTACTTAATGCGGGTCTATGAACACTTGTCGAAGAGTTTATTGAAACAGGGGCGGCTGGGATGGGTGGAAGAAGAGTGCAGTCTGGCGCGCAACCTAGCGTTGAATGATCCCGATCCACGCGAACAATGGCGCCGTTTGTCAGGGGTGCGGGGGGCACGCCGACGACAGCTATTGGTGCTACGCGAATTGGTGGCTTGGCGTGAGGAAGAAGCGAGACGCCGCGACCGCCCACGCCAGCACATCATTCCGGACCGGGTTTTGCGTGAGATTAGCCAAAGCACACCG
>JAYYTT010000124.1:0-3544 GCA_036344375.1 Acidobacteriota bacterium
CCAAGTAAAACTACATTCCCATCGCCGTGGCGTACATTGACGCCTGCTGCGTATCCCTGCACGTGTTCCTCGCCAAGCATGTACCCAGAAACCAACGGTGAACCCTGCTCGGGGTATTTGGCAAACACTGCCCCTTCAAAACCATCTTCGACAGCGAAAACCGGTCCCCGGCCTACGAACATCTTGGAATCCGTCGACATACCGCTCATTAACGGATGGTAGGCATCGATTTCGAGCTCGAGGATCGAGCCCGACTGAGAGAACTCGGAGCGACCGACGTCTTCGACTACGTTGCGTACCGGCAGGTGAAACTCATCGATCGCGAACATGCTGCTGTTGTTGATGCACACTAAGGTGCCGCCTTGGCGTACGAACGCGTCCATGATACGGACACCCTCACGGCCAATGCCACCAGCATAGCGTCCCGGCACACTCCCAGGGGCCCGGCCTTCGACCAGCGTGCGCGCTCCAAAGTCAGCTAACACGATAATATCGAAACGCTCTCGCAGGTTACCCGCCTTGATGTCCCCCGGCCGGATGGTGACGGGATCGAAGCCGTACATCTCAACCACCCAACGAGTCCAACCCTCGTCGATGTTCCCACCCCATGGTTGGTATAGGCCAATGCGGGGGTTGCCAATATCGGCGCCACCGCTGCTGCTCCGCGTCGCTTGTAAAGCAAAGTCTTCAACCCACTGTTGAAGGGTGGCGTCGTCGATACCACTGATCAAGTAGCGACCGCTGCTACCGCCTTCACCGTCACTGCCAGGCATTCCGGGTCGGAACTGTACCCGGCCACCAGCGGCGAGCGCAGCGGTGATGGCCCTGAAGGAGTTATTCTGCCCCGCATCAACAACCAACGCTTCTCCCGAACCGGTCATCCGGCCCGGCAGAGGTATGATCCCCGCAGCCATCTCATTCGTATCAAAGCCGACGCCCGGAGCACTGTCGAAGGGTGCAGCATCGATATCCGCGTCCCACGTTATCACTGTTCCTCCTACTGGCTGCATTGCCAACCGGGTTGATGCGTCAAGAGGAGTTACCGCTTCAATCACGTGTACACCCACCATGAACGGTAGTGTCCAACCAGCTACATCGTAGGGTTGGTCGGGTGGTCCTTCCGGGAATTCGCGCAAGTCTGGGTACTCTTGAATCGCGAATAGCTGCCGGACGTAGTTAGCAAATGGTTGGTCCATTGGGATAACCCAAGTACCAGCACCATACTCGATGCCATTGTGCATTACCGTCGTAGTCAGCTGATGAACCTCGATACCGTTGTACGCTAAACGCCGAAGCATCTCCACAGCGGCTACTGGATCTTTCTGATCTTGGGACACAAAGAAAGCGTACGGCGGTTCGTCAGTGAACTGCTGAATAGTTTCGCGGCCAGCTTGGTAGCGATTGTAGAGCACGTCGTACTTATACTTAGCAGCGAAATCAAGCACGGAAAACGATGCCGTCAGCATGTACTCGACCGCATCCCGCAAACGCCACCAACCGCCCTTCCAAGGGCTCGCGTACAACGACTCGGGGCGCAGGTCACGTCGACTTGCCGGAAAATCATTTACCGTATACAAGCGCGGTGTCGCCCAACCAGCGGCCGCTGTTTCGGTAAGAAACGAAGCTACGTTGTGGAAGTTGTTAGCGTGGTCAAGGAAACCCGGATACCAGTTATCGAAGCCCGTTCCCATATGTGTAGCCCCGACTTGCCCACGCTCCTCAAGTGCCTGGGCCATCGACATTCCGAGCATGTTGACGGTACGCCACATTAGCGGGTGGACATAGGTCGAAATCGGCTCGGCAAACGGCGGGATCCAGATGCGGGTCGGAAACGGTGACGACTGGTGGTGGTTGTAGAGAATTTGTGGTTCCCACTTGCGCATGACCCGGGTCACAGTCCGCGACTCAATCATGTTGATCATGTAACCATCACGGTTGTTATCGTGGCCGATGTACTTCTGGTAGAGGCCCGGTGTGCCTGACGTTTCGTAGATCGTACCGAGGTTCTGCCGATACCAGTTGGCGACCATGTTCTGGCCATCAGGGTTGATCGAGAACCATAAAATCAGAATGACATTGTCCAGAATTGCAGCAATCTCGGGATCGTCATCGCCGGTCACCAGATCGTAGCCAAGCTGAATGGTGTGCTGAGCGTGGGCAACCTCGGTAGCATGCAAGCCCCCATCAATGTGAACGATCGACTTGCCCTCAATGGCAAGCTGTCGGGCCTCGTCATCGGTCAGGCCTTCGGGATGCGCAAGTCTCTGCGCAATCTCGCGGTAGCGCTCGATGTTTCTTAGGTTCTCAGCTGAGGAAATCAGTGCAATGTGCCAAGGCAGTCCAAAGCTTGTCTCACCGACCTCGAGAAGTTCTACGCGATCGCTAGCAGCGTCGAGCGCCTGAAAATACTTGAGAGACTCGTCATAAGTCGCCAGAAAAAAATCAGCGCCTACCGATTGCCCCAACACGGACTGCGGCGTTGGGATGCCAGATTGCACCCGTTTCTCCGCTCCCTGAACAGACGGAACAGCGACGATAGTCAGGAAAAGGGCGCAAGCTAAGATTCTCAAGAACAACGTGTGCATAGGGGCCCTCGGTTCGAAGCTTCGATTCACAATTTGGGCGGCTCACGGCGAACGTTGCCATTACGCCAGAGGCTTCTAGAAACTCTACTCAGGTTCAATCGTCACTGCCGTACCATAGACGAGGACTTCCGCGACATTAGCCATCACGTATGCAGTCGCGAACTCGATGCCAATCACCGCATTGGCCCCCATCTGGCTAGCTTCCTCGACCATCCGATCGAGAGCCTGCTCCCGCGCCTCGGCGAGCATCTTGGTGTAGTCGGTGATCTCACCACCCACCATGGCACGCAAACCTGCCATGATATCTCGGCCAACATGCCGGGCACGCAATGTGTTGCCGCGCACCAGGCCGTGGGTTTTAACAATTCGGTGGCCAGCAATATTGCCGGGGGTCGTGGTAATCATCATCGTTGCACCTCTCGATAGCGTTCTGTGCGGTACTTGGTCAAACTCTCACGGCCGACGGAAACCAGTAGCACCACAAATCCAGCGAGCACCGCACCAATACCGAGCCTGTAGGCCATGTCCGGTATTGTCGAGTACATCGTAAACCCTCCGGTGCCATCTGGCCGGATCGTCGCCACAACCGATTCTTCCGGATTAAGGAAGGATTCGTTGACCATTTCCCAGCCGGTGTAACCAATCAACACAACCAGACCTGTCGCTAACAACAACCAGCCAGCCATGCGCTCCAAACGTCGGTAGCTGGAGTTCCCGGTGCTGTCGTCTCTTTGTACATTAATCATTTTCTCGACTCCTCCCCTTCCCCCGGAGTCTGACTCTACATTTTATTGCCTTCCATGTGCCACTGGTCACAGTGTCTAGATGCTTGCTTAAGTCTTATCGCTAAGAGCGTCCGCGAGCCACTGCACCGGGTGACGGCCAGCGCGACCGGTCCCATGAAGGACCTGCTGTCGACATGAGATCCCCGACAAGACAACGCCGTCGTCAGGATGCTC
>JAYYTT010000125.1:0-3235 GCA_036344375.1 Acidobacteriota bacterium
GCAACGATGCAGCCCCGCTGCATCCTCAGGAGTTGCTTTTCGCTGGCGGTAGGATTGATGAAACGCTGATAAATGTCGCGGCTCGCATTGGTCGACGGTACCAACAGGAATGTGTTGCCGGTCGAAAGGACAATGGCAATGCCAGCAGCCAGCATGATGGCACCGAGAAACAACGGCAGTTGGTTACGCGCTATGTCAAGGATGACGGTTTCGGAAGCGGCGCGACCGATAATTTCGCTGGTACCAAGAAGCCCTGGATTCGCAGCTCGGCCAGTTATCGCCAGTAAGGCGAGTGCCGTCTCGATGATGACGACACCGATCACCATCCCGGCAACCGCCCGTCTTGCAGCATTCTCGTCCTTGGCCGAAAAGAACTTCTGGTACATGCCACTCTCGCCAAGCAACAGAAGGAACGTTGGCATGGCAATGCCGACAACCCAGAGCCAATTGTGCCCGCCAAGAATTGTGGTGTGCTCTGCCGGGAGTTTGTCGATGACTTCGCTGACACCACCGAGCTTCCAAACCATGTACGGCAGCGCCAAAACGACTCCCACTAGAATGGCAATGCCGTTAAAGATGTCGACCGAGACGATTGACACCATGCCTGCCATCGCAGTGAACAGAACAATGGCGAAGGCGGTGATCAGCATGCCCTGCACCGGTGTGATCGCACCGTCGGTGACGATCGCGAGTATCCAGCCGCCGCCACGAAACTGGTAAGAGGCAATCGCCACGTAGGCAAGGATTATGGTGACTGTGCCAAGGACGCGAGCGGCGGGATTGTAGCGTCGCTCAAGAAGATCGGGAACGGTGTAGTCTGCGATACGGCGCACCCGGCCAGCCAGAAAATAGGCAACGATCAACCCAATCCAGGCACCAGAGGAAAACCATAGCTCAGAGATGCCGACGCTGTACGCAAGCCCCGAGGCACCGAATAACGAACCCGATCCGATCCAAGTGCACACCAGTGTGCCGACAAGCATATACACCGGCACCGAGCGGCCCGCCACCATGAAATCATCGTGGCTAGTGATCCCGCGCGCACGATAAACACTAATGCTGAGCAAGATTAGCGGATAGAGGATTACAACCGCGACCAGCAGGTTCATCTTTTTCCTCCGGTGAAACAATTTCCGTAACCGGCGCCATTCTACAGGTCGATGAACAACATCGGTACGGACTGTTGCCAGGGGTTGCGACGACTTTCGTGATGAGTACCCTTGCGGCGTGAATCACGCGCACGCGCAACCTTGAGCTACACAAACGATGAAGCTTGCCCAGGTGTTGGTCTGCCGGCGTAAAGCCTGAGGGTGTCCGATGGGGATCCGGTTTCTATTAGTCGATGCACTCAATTTAGTTCGACGTGTCTACGCTGCCCAACCTGGTGACGACAACCCAGAGAAAGCAGCCGGAGCTCAGATCTCGTCAAAACAATCGCTCCAACGAGCCCTGCGAGAATGTAAACCAACCCATGCGGTGGTCATCTTTGAGGGACGGGAGCCGAACTGGCGACACCTTCTCTACCGAGACTACAAGAGCAACCACAAACCAATGCCCGCGGCCCGTCGGGCCGCGCTACCCGCTTACCGAGACGCGTTCGCCGAACTCGGCGTCACATCATTCGAAATGCCCAAGGTCGAAGCGGATGACGTCATCGGAACGCTGGCGGTAAAGATTGCTGAAGCCGGAAGTCAAGCGGTGATCCTGTCAACTGACAAGGTTTTCCTGCAGTTGCTGTCCGACAAAATCTTAGTTCGTGATCATTTCAAGCAGTCTTACCTAGATCACGCCTACGTTGAACAGCGTTTCGGTGTGGAGCCTGAAAAGTTCGTCGACTTCCTTGCCCTGACCGGCGACAGTACCAATAGTATTCGCGGTGTCCCCGGCATCGGCCCCAAAACAGCAGCCAAATTAATCGAGGATTTTGGGTCGCTCGATGAAATCTTAGCCGCCACCGAATCAACCAAAAGCGATGATCGCGCACCGGTCTTATCAATGAAAATGCGCGACAAGCTTGTCGACTACAGTGAAGACGCTCGGCAGGCACAATCGTTAGTACGGTTGCAAACAGATCTGACCCTCGGCCTGAACTTGAAGGCGCTTCGTTACAAGCTTTAAATCCTTATGGGCATCCCTTGATTGAATTTGGGCGGCGACTTCTGCTGGCGCAACTTAGGTGCGCAGCGGATACTAGGTAAATGTCAAAATTACGAGTATTTTGCGTCGTTGCTGTCGTGCTGGCCCTTTTTTCGGGAAGCACTGTAATCGCTAAGCAGCAATCCTCTTCGCCGCCAGATTCTGATGCCCTCGAACAACTGTATGGCGACGGCATCGATTTTGATGTATTCCTTGCCAGCACTGACCAGCGCAAAGAACTGTGGCAAGCAAACTGGCTCAAGAGCGAACCCTCCGATGATTGGGTTTTGCGCGCCCGATCTCTTGCCGGAAACTATCGCTTGCTAGCCGTTACGGTTGATGCTTGCAGCGACTCAGTCAACACGATTCCATATATTGCAGGCTTGGTAAAACACGTTGACCAGCTTGAGTTGCAGATCGTAAACCCACGCATCGGCAAGGTTATTATGGACACTTATCGAACACCCGACGGTCGCGGGGCGACCCCCACGGTGGTTATCCTCGATGAGAATTCTGGAGTGGCTGGCGTGTGGGTCGAGCGGCCCCTTCCGCTGCAAGATTGGTGGATTAGCAACCCGAAGATCAGCGTCCGCAATAAGGTTCAGCGGAAGCAGAGTTGGTACGATTGGGACGCAGGAGCCCACACAATCCGTGAAATCGTGGAGTTGCTCGAAGCTGCCGACGTCAATTCTGGCCGTTGATAACGACTTAGTTTCCAAACTCACTCCACGCCACGCAATCCTAGGCTAGCGTCCGGGAGCAAACCGATGAACAACAAGATTCCAGTTGTTACCGTTGCCTTAGCACTCGCGCTGACCAACCCAGTCAGCGTAGCTGCTCAACAATCAACGGAAGAGTTCCCTCCATCGGTGGCAACGTTTTCAATCCTCGGGTACGACCCAGATACCGGTATGGTCGGAGGCGCAGTCCAGTCAAGAGTATTTTCGGTCGGCAATGGTGTTCTCTGGGGGCAGGCCGACGTTGGGATGGTCGCTACCCAAGCAGTCGTTGACGTTAGTTATGGACCGCAGGCGCTTGAGTTGCTAAGCCAAGGTATAGCACCGGTGAAAATCGCTGAGACCATTTGGGGCAATGACCC
>JAYYTT010000126.1:0-2723 GCA_036344375.1 Acidobacteriota bacterium
CCTCGCGCTATAGACGGCCGCATCGCTCTGCAATGCATCATTACAGCAGCGGACCTCGCCGCGAGTGGTGACAGCGCAGCACTAGTAACTGCACCAGTTAGTAAACACGTAATCGCGGTAACTGAACCCAGCTTTAAGGGCCACACCGAGTTTTTGGCATCCCGTGCCGAAGTGAGCAACCCTTTGATGGTGTTCGCTGGCATTCGGCCAGCGGTGGCGCTGCTAACAACTCATTTACCATTGGTAACAGCCGTTGCATCTGTGCAGCGGCCGGCAATCGTTGGCGCGCTGGCACGCCTCGATGAAGGTTGGCAACGGTGGTTCGGCAACAGACCCTGTATAGGAGTAGCTGGGCTCAACCCTCACGCTGGCGAGTTAGGTTTGCTGGGCTGCGAGGACGATACCGAGGTTCGCCCAGCGATTGTTGAAGCACGACGCGAAGGCGCCGACGTCCACGGCCCATTCCCCGCTGATAGCGTATTCCGTCATCAGAACATCGACGTAATCCTGGCCCTGTATCACGATCAAGGAACGATCATGGCTAAACGAGCACCGGAGGTTTCTGTGAACACGACGTTTGGCCTCCCCTACCCTCGCACATCTCCAGATCATGGGGTGGCCTACGACATTGCCGGGAAGGGCATGGCTGATGCTGGGGCAATGATTGCAGCGGTTCGCTTAGCTGCCAAAATGGCGGCAAACCGCTAATTATTCGATGTCGCGCTTGTCGTGACCCATGTAAACCTGGCGAGGCCGGGCGATCCGCTGATCACCATCGAGAAGCATCTCCTGCCATTGCGCTAGCCAACCGGAAGCTCGGGGTATGGCGAAGAGCACCGGGAACATCGCGGTCGGAAATCCCATCGCCTGGTAAATGATGCCCGAGTAGAAATCAACCTTGGGATAGAGATTGCGCTCAATGAAGTAATCGTCCTCAAGGGCGACACGCTCGAGTTCGACAGCAATCTCAAGCAACGGATTGACACCAGTAACCTTGAAGACTTGGTGGGCAACTTCCTTGATCAGCTTGGCACGAGGATCATAACTTTTGTAAACACGGTGACCGAAGCCCATCAACCTTCCGGCTTCGCCTGACTTCACTTGCTCGATAAAGTTCGGCACCTTCTCTACCGATCCGATGTGGTCGAGCATACGGAGGACCGCTTCGTTGGCACCACCGTGAAGTGGCCCATAAAGTGCCGCCGCAGCCCCGGCCACTGCGACGTAAGGGTCACTCTGCGAGCTCCCGACGCCGCGCATAACGCTAGTGCTGCAGTTCTGCTCGTGATCCGCGTGCAGAATAAACAGCACATCTAGAGCTCTCTCAAGGATAGGATCAGGATCGTATTTCTGTTCAGTAACCTTGAAAAGCATGTTCAGGAAATTGCCCGTGTACGACAGGTCATTATCGGGCAAGACGTACGGAAGGCCGCGTTGGTGACGATACGCGTATGCCGCGATCGTGGGCATCTTCGCGATCAAACGCCAGATCTGTCGGGTGCGCGACTCTTCGTCGAAAATTTCTTTAGCTTTTGGGTAGAAGGTCGACAAGACGCCGAGCGTGCTGACCAGTATGCCCATCGGGTGAGCATCGTAGTGGAAAGCGTCGATCACCTTCTTAATGCTCTCATTGAGCATCGTGCGCATAGGGATGTTTTCTGTCCAGTCGTTAAGCTCTTCCTGGTTTGGACGCTCCCCGTTCAGCAGCAGATAAGAAATCTCGAGATAATTGCTTTTCTCAGCGAGCTGATCAATCGGGTAGCCCCGATAGCGCAGGAGCCCTCGTTGGCCATCGACAAAAGTGATATTGCTCTTACAAGAACCGGTATTGGTGTAGCCCGGATCATAAGTAATCAGGCCAAAATCGTTCTCTGACGCCTTAATCTTACGGAGTTCAGAGGCGGGAATGGCGGCACCATACTCCGGATATGTCCCATAGGAGATCGGTACCTCATATATCTCCCCTGTACGATTATCTGTAATCGTCAGTGTGTCTTTAGCCATTCCCCGTTGCTCCTAATCTGAAACCCAAACGATATTAAGGCTCGCACAGCATATGCTAACCGCCTGACACCACGCAGGCGACCAATACACCCTCACAAGTAAGAATTTATTGCTGCTGAACGATGGCCTGAGATTCCTTGGCCCCAGACAAAATCCTGGGGCAATCGGGCACCTACGGTATGGGGAGAATTTATTTCAACAAGCGTTCATTCTCTCGTTCTCCTGGAAGACTAAACCACCATCGTGGTGCTTTTCCCAAAGCGTCTGCACGCACGCGCCCTCAACAACGAATCGTGTGCCATGGAAGACTTCGTTGCGAAGCCCTAGCGGCGACGTCTCAATTCCTGCTCGATCTCCCGCTTGACTGCTTCTCTCTTCTTAGCCTCTCGCTTGTCATAGGCTCGCTTTCCCTTACCTAAACCAAGTTCGATCTTGGCCCACCCGCTGCGAAAGTAGATGCGCAGTGGCACTAACGTGAAGCCCCGTTCGACAATGCGACCCCGCAGTTTGTCTATCTCACGCTTGTTCAGCAGCAGTGGCCGAGGGCGCTCGGGCTCATGTTGAGCGTTTGGCCCAGCCGGTTGGTACGGACCGATATGACAGTTGAGGAGCACAATCTGGTTGCCAACCATCGAAGCATAAGAGTCTTTGAGGTTGGCACGGCCTTCTCGTAATGCCTTGACTTCGGAGCCCAACAACGAAATTCCGGCTTCATATTT
>JAYYTT010000127.1:0-3257 GCA_036344375.1 Acidobacteriota bacterium
ATCGCCTCATCCGCAAAGCTAACGTGTAAAGAGTCTCGATCGGCCTCTGAGTAGACTGCGACTGTCTTGATATCAAGCTCGCGGCAGGCCCAGATAATACGTAGAGCAATCTCCCCGCGATTCGCGATCAAAATCGACTGGAACACAGGCTTATCCGCCCTGTCGTATGGCAAAGAGGCGCTGGCCAAATTCGACTGGTTCCGCGTTGTCTACGAAGATAGCAGCAACCTCACCTCCTACCTCCGCAACAATTTCGTTCATTAACTTCATGGCTTCGACGATACACAGAGGATCACCCTCGGACACTTCTTCACCGACTTCGACAAAGGCATCGGCGTCAGGTTCAGGTGATCGATAGAAAGTCCCAACCATCGGGGCCGTAACAATGAAGCAGTCTGCGTAAATCGCCTCGACAGTCGGCTGTGGTTCGTCATTTGCAGCGGGCGGACCATCAGTGGCCGGGGTCCCTGTAGTCGGGCTCGTGACAACTTGTACAGGCGCAGGCGGCGCACTAATTTCGGCAACCCCTCTACGAATCTTGACGTGTACGCCCTCGCGCTCGATCGCGAGTTCGCTGACATCCTTCTCTATGAGAAGATCAATCAGCTCCCGTATCTGGTCGAGATCGACCAAGCTGTCATCCGACGACTTCTTGCTCATAGATGGGCTGCCCATCTCCTCTTCACCTTCGATGAACAGCTTCACGCTGATGTGCCCCCAAATACGGCCGAAAACCGGTCTAAGCGGTTCCTCGAAGCATAGGTTCGGTCTCCAAGGTGGTCAAGCATTCACAGCCATCCTCTGTGACGCACACCAAATCTTCTATCCTTATCCCGAACTCACCTTCCAAGTACAATCCCGGCTCGATGGTAAGCACCATACCAACTTCCAATGGTTGATTACTGCGGCTAGAAACCTTCGGACTCTCGTGGATTTCCAGGCCAACCCCGTGGCCGGTGCCGTGGACAAACGCGGGACCAAAGCCAACATCCTGGATCACTTCTCTGGCAGCAGCGTCAACTTCGATGGCAGCAATTCCTGGCCCGATCGTTTCCAGCGCCGCAGCACGGGCAGCATTGACAATATCGTGAACCTCGAGCCAATGCCGACTCGGCACTCCACCACACCAGATCATGCGGGTCAGGTCAGAACAGTAGCCATCGATCTTGCAACCTAAGTCAATCATTATAGGCTCACCTGCTTCAATACAGCGTGTGGAGGCAACACCATGTGGCAGCGCCGAGCGAGACCCTGATGCAACAATCGTTTCGAACGCCATACTTTCGGCACCATGACGGCGACAGTAGAGCTCCAGATCCGATGCGACCTCGATTTCCGTCTGTCCTGGCGCCAGACCATTTGCTACCTCTTGGAATGCTGCCTCACTTACTAGTAGTGCTGCCCGTATTGCCTCAATTTCTTCAGCCTCTTTGCAGCAACGCTGTGTTTCGACCAGCATGGGAAAAGGCACCCATTCCACGTCGACCATAGCCTCGAGCTGCTCTCTGAGAATCACCGTGACATGGTGGGGCTCGAAAGCGACACGCTCCATCCCACTATTTATAACAGCCTCTGCAAACCCTTTCGCCAAACCCCTTGGGGCAATAACTATTGAAAGGTCACTTACTTGAGCAAACGCTTGTTGCTGGTAGCGCGGATCGGTAAGAAAGAAAACTTCCTCAGCTGTCACCAGGAGCCAACCATTGCTTCCTGTAAACCCGGTCAGGTAACGAACATTGACGGGTCTGGTCAGCAAGGCGCCATCGAGCCCGGAATCAGCAACAGTTGACAGAACTCGGTTGCGGCGTCGCACATAGTGGATCGGAGTCACAGCCTCTTGTCTCCCCCTCAATCAACCCTGCTTATTGAATTTCTATTGCCCAGAGATTACTTGAGCAAATTGAGTGGAGTGTGTCTCCTGCTTATCTCCCACTCAGACGATCGGAATTCCTCATGTAAAACAAACCTGGTCGATGCTAACCAGTTTCACAGGGGATCAAGAAACTACATAGAGGTTCACCCGAAACCAAACTCAGCAGTACCCTAATACCTCGATCTCAACCTCAACGTTCTTCGGCAACCCTGCTACCGCCACGGTAGCTCTTGCCGGAGGCGCGTCAACAAAATAGCTCGCGTAGGCTTCGTTGACTTCTGCAAAAAGATCCATACTGGAAAGAAAAATCGTGGTTTTCAACACTTGGTCAAGTGAGCTGCCAGCCGCCTCGAGGATCACCTGCACGTTCTGCATGACGCGGTGTGCCTGATCCCCTGCTGAGCCACCGATCAATTCACCGGTTGCTGGATCTAGTGGAATCTGGCCCGCAACAAACACCAAGGACCGGTCTCCGACTGGAAGCTTGGTGGCTTGAGAATACGGGCCGAGAGCGGCCGGCCCTTTGTCCGTATGAATCACCTCATGTACACGCACTCATTTCTCCTTTTCCATTTTAGAAATGGCGACAACGCTATTCTGTCGAAAGCTCCCAACAAATGCTTCTACAATCTGCTAACGCATCCCGGTGCGCACTACCCGGAGCACACCCGGGATTTTCGGCAACAGTTGGGTAATACGTTTCAAATGGTCAAGATCGGCCACGTCAATAATCAGATTGATGCACCCATGGTTGTTCCCAACCCGCGAGTCGATGTGGCGGATATTAGTTTTAGCGTCCGAGATCTTCGATGTGATCTCAGCCAGCAACCCCCGCCGGTCTTCGATCTCAACCTGGAGATTTACCGGCTGTATATTGCCTTTGGAAGCTCCCCAGGCCACTGGGATCTCCCGCTCCGGGTTCATCAGGAGTTGATCAACGTTGGAACAGTTCGCGGAGTGGACAGAAACACCCTTCCCGCGGGTAACATAACCGACAATTGACTCTCCCGGGATTGGGTTACAACACCGCGCACGGGATACTAAAATGTCATTCATCCCTTCAACGCTAACAATCGGCTCGTCACCCCAGCGGAAGATGCGACGAACAGTCTCGCCGATGATGCCACCCTCAGACTTCGGCGCTTCCTTGTTCAGTTTTTCAGGAGGCAGAAGCCGATCGATGACCTGTTTGGCGGAGATCTTTCCGTACCCCACTGAAGCCAATACGTCACTGCCCATTGCGAGCCCGAAGTGTGTCGCGATGTCGTCAAACGACCCGGCGGCGATAGTTTTCTTCAGGTTGAGGCCGTAACGACGCAATTGCTTGTCACAAATCCGCCGTCCCATTTCAATACTCTTTTCACGCTCACGGCGGTTAATGTAG
>JAYYTT010000128.1:0-6167 GCA_036344375.1 Acidobacteriota bacterium
TGTCCCTGGTGCGCGCATCCGGGCTGGGGCGGGGCGGTGGCGTTTTCCTCGGTGACGGTATCGCAGGGCGCAGCCGTTTTCTGGCCGGCGCCAATCAACCTTGGTACCCGGGCCGTATTGGCGCTTGCAGCGTTTCCAGTTGTAGGGGGCGGGGCTGGTCTTATTCAGGGGCTAATTATTGGCTACTGGAACTGAGGCGTACGTAGGCCGAGAGAGTCGAGGAGGAGGCTTGGTTTAGTTCTCGTTCGGCTCCTGGCTCGCGAGGTTCAGCAGCCAGTAGGCAATACCTGCCAACATCACCAAACCAGGCCAACCACCTAGTGGTGCGGTAGAGAACACCTCGAACATGTCGCCTGAGAATACCGATGAAACCTGCCCAAGAACGATTGGCAATGCTAGCAAGATACCAATAAGCGCCTCACCTGTAATCAACCCTGAGGCAAAGAGCAATCCGGTTTGTGCTGGCTCGCGGCCCCCGAGTCGGCGGGAGGCGATCCAAGCAATGATGCCACCAATGAAAATTGAACTGGAGAGCTCGATCGGCAGATAGATGCCGACCGCTACTGCTAAAACCGGCGTTCGGAACTCGGCACCGCGTGCCTCAAGCGTTTTGTCGAGGATGATCAGCAGTACGGCGATCACACCACCGATTTGCACCATCGTCCACGGTAGACCGCTGCCAAAAACTCCCGTCGCCACGCTAGCCATTAGCGTTGCTTGCGGTGCTGCCAGGCCATCAGCAGTGCCGATGCCGTAACGTTCCTGCAGGAGAAACAACACAGGGCTCATCACGAACGCAGCCGAGATAACTCCGACGAACTCAGCTACTTGTTGTCTCCACGGTGTGGCGCCGAGGATGTAGCCTGCCTTTAGGTCCTGCATCGTGTCGCCGGAGATAGCCGCCGCACAAGCGACCACTGCACCGACGAAGATCGCCGCAGCGGGACCGACGGCACTGTCTGTACCTAGTAGTGCCAATAGAAGGAGAGATGTAAATAGCAAGGTGGCGATTGTGACCCCGGAGATCGGATTGTTTGACGAGCCCACCAGACCAGCCATATAACCAGCGACCGCAGCGAAGAAAAACCCGGCGACCAGCATTATGGTGGCCATCGTGAGTGATACGGCAACCTGTTGGACGATGATCTGATAGACAGCGAAGATCGGGATCACCGACAGCCCCGTACACACCAAGACCCACTTCATGTTCATATCAAGCTCGGTACGTGGGAGCGATCCTGCGTCTGGGTTGGAAGAGCTATATGCTGCAAAGCCCGATGCAATGCCCCGCTTCACTGGGCCTAGAAGGTTGATCAGTGCCCATAAACCGCCGACGACCATGGCACCCACGCCTAGATAGCGAATCTGTGTATTCCATACGTTCCCAGCTGCAGCAATAGCGTCCGTAGTACCGTCGGGTAGGCCGTTCATGCCAACGTAGATCGGAATGGCGATCAACCACGCGATGACACCACCAGTGAACACCAACGTGGCGATGTTCAGGCCGACTATGTAGCCAACCGAAATCAGAGCTGGCGACAGGTTGATTCCCATCACCCAGATTGTCCCGAATGCGCTGCCACCCACTTCTAGCGTACCGCTCCATAGCTTCATGCCGGCTTCGGCGAACTTAGTGCCGCCGCCCACGAGTCCAGCTGTTGCCAATGCCCGGATGCTGCGCCTTTGCATCTGTTCACTACCACCAATTGAGGCCAACTCTGGGTGTTGTTCCTGCATCTTTCCGCTTGCGTCACGAACAGCACCACCCGTTTTGAGAACCTCGGCCGTGGCGATGCCCTCTGGGAAAAGAAGCTTTGCTTCAACGACTAAGGCTCGGCGCAGGGGAATGGTGAACAGCACTCCGACAATGCCCCCTACCGCCGCGATTGCGGTTACCTGCCAGTAATCGAAAGTTTCCCACCAGCCGATAAGAACTAGTGCCGGGATGGTAAAGATCACACCCGCGGCGAGCGATTCGCCGGCAGACGCCGATGTTTGTACTAGGTTGTTTTCGAGAATGTTCGACTGCTTGAAGGCGCGGAGGACGGCCATCGACATGACTGCTGCGGGGATCGAGGCCGATACCGTCATTCCAGCAAAAAGACCAAGGTAAGCGTTGGCACCAGACAGTACGACGGAAAGCAATATGCCAAGGAAGATAGCCTTGACCGTCAGTTCCGGGAGAGAGGTGGATGCCGGGATGACCGGCTGGTCGTCAGGGGAAGGAGATAAGAACCTTGCCTTTAACGGCGCGGTGGTTGTGTCCCGTGGGTCGTCGGATGTTGGTTGTGGCACGTACACGTCTCCTTAGTCAAAGAAAATCCCGAGATACTACGCCGTCGGGACGCTAGCCAATGATAGCGAAAGGTGTCAAGTGCAAGAGCGTGTGGGGCACGATGATTGCACTGAAGTTGTGGTATCAGCGAGCTACGAAAGCTCTTCGAAAATAGCCTGCAGGGTGTCGCGAAGCTTGGCGTCGAGGCGAAAGACGCCTGGCGTGCCTTGAACGGCACCGTAGGTTTGAGCCTTTGGGGCAAACGTGGGAAGTCCCTCGAGCTCTTCTGACGGAACTTCGCTCCCGATGCTCACATTGGCGACAGCCTCTTCGCCAGTGAAGGCGCGTAGGCTCATAACCGGGTTATCAAGGCCGAATGAAGCTAAGTCCGCAGTGTCATTGCCCTCAGGTTCAGCCGCAATGCCTTCCATGCGCAGGTAATTAAGGCTCCACAGCATGTCGTCCACCACCTTGGTTAGGTTGGTGCCAGCGATTGGGCCACTCAGATTCCAGTTGTTTTCTTCGTCCTTAGTAAGCGTATAGGTCCGGGTTCCACTGGATATCTCGATGCGGGAAACGTCTGATCTCGCGAATGAAACGAGTGTCTTGGAGCGAAGAGCGAACAGGTCGACAGTGATGTCGGAGAAATCGTCGCTTGCTACGACGTACACGGTTGGTTCGTTCTCTAGGGTGATGTAACGGCCGACCGTGGGTTTCGGTTCCTCGATCTCATCACCTTCAGCCGCTGAATCCGATTCAGTTGGCTCGATTTGAGTCTCGTTACCGATCAGCATAGTAATAGTTTCTGCGGGTTGATCGGTGCTCATGTCCTGGCTAGGGAGCGGCTCAAGGTTGAACACCACCCGGGCATAAGGTGAAGAGAAACCGAAACGCGTTGCACTGGCCGTGCCGGAGGCAAAATCCGTCGCCTTCATGGCAAGCGTGGCAGTTAGTAACGAAGATACGGTGGAAGTGTCACCTTCGAGCAAGCGAGGGCTAACGACCTTCCAATCGACACCATCTTTTGTAAGACGAACGGCCTTCTCATCGATTTCGAGCTCAATGCCGTTGACTCGGTCTCGGGCAAATTCGGCTACTGTCCGGTTGCGCAACGCGGTGATCGAATCGGGAGCCTCGTCGAAAAGTGCAGGCGGGACGACGAATACAGACTCACTACCAATTCGGCGGGCGTAGTAACCAACTGGCTCTTCGGATTCGTTGCCGATCTCCAAACTTATAGTGCTGTCGTCGTTGGTCCAGATGCGGACCGTGAGTCGGGGAGTGTCGAGCCCGTAGATCGAGAGCTCCTCATCATTGATAGATTCCGATGGGTAGGCAAGAGCTTCGTCGTTACGCAACTGGCTCAGGTAAGCGCCGATCGCGTCGGCGTCGGCACGGGCTTCAATGGGTTTAGCTAGCTTCCAGCGAGCGATGCCGTCACTGAGGACCGGCTGTCGTTGCATTGAAGCGTCGAGATTGGCTGCGGTCAGCTCCAGTCTCGCAACCTCTTGTTCATTGAAGGTCATGATGCTGCGGTTGCGTAGATCGAACAGACTTTTGTTGACAGCGTCCTTCAAGTCGGCAGCCGTTGTGTAGACGGCTTCACCTTCTCCGTGGCGGACAAACAGGTTGGAACCCACCGGTGTGCCATCTCCCAGCGCAAGCGAATGCGAACTGTCATCATCGAGTTCGATGGTTACCTCGACCTCGGGGTCAGCGAGGCCGAAACGGCCTAAGTCGTCAGGGGTTTCGTCAATCAGACGGTCGTAGTCAGTAGTTTGAAGGCGGTTGACTATGTTATCGACAGCGCGTTCGTTGGCCTCTAAGTCGAATGGCTCAGTGATGTGCCAGGTGGAATCGATGCGTTGGAGTGAAATGCTTGTGTCAGCTGTCTTGATGTTCAGTCCTGTGACGCTTTCAGACTCGAAGTTCAACAGGCGATTGGCGATGCGTTCGACCTCTGCGCGTTCCTCCGCGCCGCGAATTTCGAGGAAGTACACTGCCACCGCAAGCAATACGGCGGCGAAGGCCATTATCAATGTGTTCTTGGTTCGCATGCCTGCTAACGTCGTCGCCGCCACCAGATCATCAAGCCGGAGAGCAGAACTAGCTCCGGCAGGAGCAATACGGTGGCATAGAAGACACCCCAACCCTGTGTGTCGGTAAGTGTTATACGCGATGAGCGGCGCGCGCGCGGCCGGATGGTGATGGTGCTCTCATTGCCCCCCGTCAACCAGCCAACCATATTCAGCGCTAAGTCCTCGTTATACATCACCGATAAACGGCTGTTGTTAAGCCAGTCAGCGTCGCCGACGACGACAATTCGCCCCTCAAGATCAGTGGGAGGAGTAGCGCCAGATCCATCTCCGGTTATTTCCTGCGACTTGGACTCATTAATGTTGCTAGCAATATCGGCGCCTTCACTTGCGTCTTGTGTTTCGGCTACTCCGGGACCGTCATTCGTCCTGGGTGTGGTCTCGATAGCCGGCGTTGTCCAATTTAAGATGCTCGGTCCCAAAGTTGCGGCCACCGCGATTGAAACTGGGCCCTCCACGTCACCTTCCGGATCCACCTCGCCGGTCTCGAACACTAGGTCAACGTTAGACTCCGCCCATGAGTTACTGCTGGTGCTAGCCAGCGTACTAGCAGTAATTCCATCAGGAAGTTCTCCAGCGGGCTCTATCGATCGGACGATGCGAAAAACGGTGTTTTGGTTGAACTGCTCGGTGATTGGATGGAAACCATAGTCCGAGACGACGGGTTCGACGCCAGCCGAAGGACCGGCGAGTAACTGCACCACAACGTCGATTACCACGTTGTCGCCAACGATGATGCCGCGTTCAGCCAGCAAGGGGACGAGTTCATCACTTCGTTGCGGTTCAAGGAGAATCCAGGCACGACCCCCGCGGTCGAGGTAACGACCCAGTGATTCGATCTCGTTTTCGAGGAACGGTCGCTGCGGTGAGGCTACGATCAACAATGATGCGTCAGCTGGAACATCTGGAACCGTGGCAAGAAGAAGCGGGACCACTTCGGCCCCCTCGTTTTCCAGTGAAGCAGCTAGCTGCCCAAGTCCATCAGGGGTTTCCCGCGCTGTGATATCAGGCTCGCCGTGGCCGGTGACGAAATAGATGCGCTTTGTTTCGGCGCCAGTGATACGAACCAAGGCATTGGTGAGCACTTCTTCCGATAAATCATTGACCCGCGTAGAGTTATCACCGTACACAATGACCAGGGTGCCGTACTGGGTTACTTCGTATTGTTGTGCCATCTCCGGGCGCTGATCGGGGTCGACCATCTCGTACGAGAAGCGATCCGAGCCCGCCGTGTATGTATCGAGCAGATTTTCTGCTGCCTGACCCTCGTTCTCGCGGAAAAATGCCAAGACGTGAATGTCGTTGGCGAGCCCTTCGAGCAATGAGGCGGTCTGAGGCGCTATCGAAAAAATGCTTTGTTCCGAAGCATCGTAGCGATACTCGTTTCGTGCTCCCATGAAGTTCAGCAGCACGATTACCGCCAGCGTCAGACCTGTGTAGACAAAGGTATTAGTAGCGTATTGAGTCCGTCTCCCCGTGACGGATTCTCGCAAGTTCTCGACGTGGGTAAACAGGTACAGGGCTAGCATTGACGTACCGCTGATCAAATGAGCCAGCACGTACATCGAATTCCAGATGCCCGAGGCCATCCCAGCCAGGATACCGAAAAGCAGGAAGATGAGGCCGAACATGCCGAACGATCGATACGAAGTCATTCGTGCCTACCTCCAGCGCAGAGATTCGAGAGATCTCTGGCTCAGAAAGAGCGCGAACGCAATTACGCTGAGAAAGTAAATTACGTCGCTGCTGACCACGAGGCCCGCTGTCATTGGCTGGAAATGCTCGATTAGCGATAG
>JAYYTT010000129.1:0-3171 GCA_036344375.1 Acidobacteriota bacterium
CAGTGGGACCAGAGACCTTGCGCAAGGTGGCGAAGCTGGCGCGGCAGTACAATGCGCCGCTGCTGATCCATTTGGCGGAGACATCGGACGAGGTACAAACGATCAGAAGTCGGTACGGAACCACACCAGTTGGCTACCTGGAGAGCGTAGGCATTCTCGGCCCAGACCTTCTGGCCGCCCATGCTGTATGGGTAAACGAGTCGGACATTGTGACCCTTGCAACACATAATGTCGGGCTAGTCCACAATCCGGAAAGCAATATGAAGCTCACCTCAGGGGCGATGCCGATCACCCAGCTCCGGCAAGCTGGAATTGCGATCGGACTGGGAACTGACGGGGCAGCAAGTAACAACGACCTTGACATGTTCGGCGCCATGCTGGCCGGTGCGCTGCTTCACAAGTTCGTTGACAACGACCCCACAACAATGCCAGCTACTGAGGTGGTCTCTCTCGCTACCATCGAAGGCGCTCGTTCGCTGCACATGAACGACGCGATCGGCTCTCTCGAGATTGGCAAGCGGGCTGACATCATCATCATCGACGGTTCTCGCCCCAATTTGGTGCCACGGTACGACCTCTACTCGCATCTGACCTACGCAGCACGCGGCCATGACGTTAAAACAACGATCGTTGAAGGACAGATTCTTTATCACGACGAAACATTCACTACTCTGGATCCCGAGTCCGTCTTCTCAGATGCGCGCAGACTAGCCGACCGGGTGCGCCAAGTGCTTAGAGACCGGTAGCCCCAGTACCTTTGGGTATGCCTTGTCTAATATTTCAGTGGTCCTAATCGATAATTGGTAACGTGGACAGGCAATCATGCAGCCAGGCGCAGTAAGTCTGTTCTTGATCTACTATCCCCTTCATGTCTGACGAAAAGCATCGATCAATCACGGGAGCAGATCTCCGGGACCTCGTGCAGCAAACCGTTTATCGCTTAAGGGTTCAAGGGCAAATCTCCGGCGGTCTATTGCCTACAATTTCCACCCGTGGCCGGCCAACGATTACTGTTGACGACGTCGACGCAATAACCGGTGTGCGCCTGCAGGCAGCAGCCGATGCTCTGATCACTCCCGCCGCGCAGGATCGCGCCCAGGAGAAAGGCATCGAGATCACCTACAGCCCGCTAACAGCGGGTAAGAGTCCACTCTCTCCAGAGGAAGAGGCTCTGATTGAAACACTCACGCGTCAACTTGCTGCCGATATCTCTGGCCAAACAGAGGACGAGATCGCGTGTTGGTGTCGCACAGACTGTCTCACAAAGTGCGCTGACAGAGTTGTGATCATCGCCAACGCGGGAGCTGATCGCATTGGGTTAGAGGTGTCAACACCGCCGAGCAACGACGCGATAGCCTCACTCATTGATCACACTTTACTTAAACCGGAGGCTACAGAGGCTGACATAGTCCGGATCTGCCGGGAGGCCGTCGACTACGGTTTCGCTAGCGTCTGCGTGAACCCTTACTACGTACCGTTGGCTGTTGACATGTTGCGTGGCAGCCAAGTCTTGCCCTGTACTGTGGTCGGATTTCCTTTGGGTGCCAGTATGCCAGAGGCTAAAGCCTTTGAAACGGCGCGCGCCGTGCGCGACGGGGCCCAGGAGATCGACATGGTAATAAATATTGGTGCTTTAAAGTCGAAGCGTTATGACTGGGTACGACACGACATTGAACAAGTGGTTGCAAACAGTTACAAGAGCGGCGCAATTGTAAAAGTGATCCTTGAAACCGCACTACTAACTGACGAAGAAAAAATCATTGGCTGCGAAATTGCTCGTGACACTGGTGCTGATTTCGTCAAGACATCGACTGGTTTCGGCCCGGGGGGTGCTACCACAGACGATGTAGCACTCATGCGCCGAGTTGTTGGGACAAAATTAGGCATCAAGGCATCGGGCGGCATCAGTAATCGCGAAACTGCGGTCCGGATGGTCGCCGCAGGCGCGACACGTATCGGCGCCAGTGCTGGCGTCCGCATCACCCGAGGGCTTTAGACAGAGCTAACCACGGCCATACGGCTTATCGAGCGTTATCCCTGGAGGAAATATGTCCAACAAGGTTTTTTGCATTAAACATCAAAAAGACGAGCCAGCAATCGATGTCCACATACCCTTCCGCGGCGAGCTCAAGGAACGGGTGCGCACAAACATTTGCCAAGGAGTCTGGGACGATTGGCTCGTTGAGCAAGTGAAGATTATCAACGAGTTAGCATTAAACCTCGGTGATCCGCGCAGTCATGACATCATCGAACAGAAGGCCAAGGAGTTTTTTGGCTTTGAAGGTGACCAATACGAGAGCATTGAACCAGCAGAGGGAGATGGCCCGCCGACTGTCGAGTAACCCAAAAAGGACTATCCATTCCCGCCCCAGCAATGCCTCTAACGTCCTCTACTGACTCCATAAGTGGCTAGCCGGTCCTGCTGCCGATTCCATCGCTTAATTCTTTGGGAAGCCGCCCGGTACAAATTAAAATGGGCAACTAAAGCGTGAAGCTTTCAAGATAAAAAGTGAAGCGTTCAAGGAAAGCTAGGTAACGGTTAAAGATCAAGAAATTGTCGGTGAAGATCAGCGCACCAACGATGATCAATAGGACCCCGCCACCCATTTCAATCGCCCACAACACTTTCTTCGCGTTGTCCATCGCCGCCAGCATTCGCTGGGTCAGTAATCCCGTTAGCACAAAAGGAATTCCCAGACCGGCCGAATATACCGCCAATAGTCCGATGCCCGCCCACATGGTGTCCTGTGTAGCGGCGAAGGCCAATATGCCTGCGAGTATGGGTCCGATGCAAGGTGACCAACCGGCGGCGAAGGCGAGGCCCAAGAACATGGCTCCCACAGGGCCACGGGCAACGTTTTCTCCATGATAACGCTTGTCCTGGTAGAACCACTTGATTTTCAGAATCCCTGTCAGATGAAGTCCAAAGAGGATCACGATCCCACCCGCTAGGTAACGCAACACTCGCTGATTGGCTAGCAAGACCTGCCCGATGAAGCTAGCGCTGGCCCCGAGCAGGATAAACACAATCGAAAAGCCAATAACGAAAGCGAACGTGTTCACCAGGATTTTACGTGTCACCGCGCTGTCACGGTCGTCGGCTCTCAGTTCGTCGAGAGAGACACCCGAGATAAACGACATGTATCCCGGCACAAGCGGGAGCACGCAGGG
>JAYYTT010000130.1:0-4059 GCA_036344375.1 Acidobacteriota bacterium
GCTACATCCGTCGTGAAGCCAAGCCGCCCTTGCTCCACGTTAGTCTGTATCTTTTCGAACAGGCCAGGCTCGTAGAACGGGATTTCGCCCGCCTTGAGTTGCCGAATCTTTCTCTCGTCGATGTCAGCGCAGGTAACTTTGATTCCAAAGTCTGCGAAACAAGCGCCGGAGACGAGCCCGACGTAGCCGGTGCCAATGACGGCGATCTGCAAGTGCTTCATGGAATGGTAACGAGTCGTCCCGAGGAACTCTTGTGAGGTTCCCGCCAGTACCGGTGAGGTGCATTTAAGGGGGCACCGGGCGGCTAGCGGGATGATACATCAAAGAACACTAAATCCATGGGGCCCGGGACCACCAAACAAATGTATCTGCAACAGAGTTAGCGCTACTTTCCCGCATGCTTTCCGATGAAATTGGGCACGCTCTAGTGTTGCGCGGCCCCGAAACAACCACCCAAATGCACTCAAGCAACGATGTCTGCTCTAGTGAAAACTTGACGCAGGTAGCGAGCAGTGTGAGATGTATCGTGTTCAGCCACTATTTCGGGTGTGCCCTCCACGACAACGCGGCCGCCTTGTTCTCCACCCTCTGGCCCCAGGTCAATGATCCAGTCCGCGCACTTGACTACTTCGAGGTTGTGCTCAATCACGATAACGGTGTTGCCCTGTTCAACAAGGGCGTCGAGCACCTCCAGCAACCGTTTGACATCCTCGAAGTGCAAACCGGTAGTAGGCTCGTCAAGCATGTAAACACTGGATCCAGTGGCACGCTTAGAGAGTTCTTTGGCAAGTTTGACGCGCTGCGCTTCACCCCCTGACAGCGTCGTCGCTGACTGCCCAAGCGTCAGATAGCCGAGCCCAACGTCACCCAGGCTTTGCAAGCGGCGGGCGATCGCTGGCACCTTGCCGAACAACTCAAGAGCATGCTCAACAGTCATGTCAAGAACGTCGGCAATATTCGAACCCCTGTAACGGATCTCAAGTGTTTCGGCGTTGTATCGCCGTGTGTTGCAGTCCTCGCAAGGCGCGTAAACATTAGGCAGGAAGTGCATTTCCACCTTGCGAACGCCTGCTCCCGCACATGTGGCACAGCGTCCCTCGACGACGTTAAAGGAAAACCGGCCCGGCCCGTAGCCACGCACCTTGCTCTCCGGCACCGCCGCGAACAGTTCCCTAATCGGCGTAAAGGCGCCCGTATACGTAGCTGGATTCGATCGTGGTGAACGCCCAATCGGATCCTGGGTAATGTCGATAACCTTGTCGATGAAATGGATGCCATCGATTGCATCGTGGTCGCCGGGTTCGTCCAAGGCGCGATAAAAGACTCGTGCCAACTCTCGGTGCAGGATGTCCTGAACCAAGCTGCTTTTGCCAGACCCCGAAACCCCGGTCACGACAGTGAAGCACCCGAGGGGAAACGAAACGTCTATATCATGCAGGTTGTGATGCCGTGCTCCCCGAACCGTGAGCCACCCGGGTGTTTCGTCGTTGGTCACAACCAGACTGGTTGGTTGGCGTCGTGAAATTGGAATCGCTATTTGTTCTCGACCCGACAGATAGGCGCCGGTCAACGATCTTTTTTCCGCTGCGATGGCGCCCGGAGGCCCTTCGGCAACCACATGCCCTCCGTGTTTTCCCGCCCCGGGACCTAGATCCACGACCCAATCCGCCGCGCGGATGGTTTCTTCGTCGTGCTCCACAATGATCACCGTATTGCCCTGGTCACGAATTTCCCGCAATGCTTGCAACAACCGGGCGTTGTCGCGTTGGTGCAAGCCAATGCTCGGTTCATCGAGCACATACATCACACCACGTAACCTAGTTCCGATCTGGGTAGCAAGTCTGATTCGCTGGCTCTCTCCTCCAGCCAGTGAACCTGCTGGACGATCAAGTGTGAGGTAGCCGAGGCCAACCTGCTGAAGAAATCTCAGACGGTCCCCAATTTCTTTGAACAGGGGATCAGCTACCGGCCGCAAACGCTTGCGGACCTTAACCTCCTTCAGGGCCTCGCAGGCCTGGTCAATGGTTAACGCGGTGAACTCAGCAATTGACCAGGGACCCAATAGCACCGCCAAACTCTCCTGGCGAAGTCGTTTTCCGTTGCATGCGTGGCAGGGGTATACCCGCATGAATTCGTCGATCTTGCGTTTACGGCGACTCGACGATTCCCTGGACCGCGTCCGCTCTAGTATTGGGATCACACCCTCAAAACCGCGCCCGAGTCGTTTATCAAGCAGGCCATTCTCGACTTCAATTTTGAGCAGCTCGCCCTCAGGCGGGCCGTCAAGGACAAGTTGGCGCAGTCCTTTGGGCAGTTCCCTCCACGGCGTGTCGGGTTCCAGTCCAAATTCTTGGCAAAACGCCTTAAAGAAATATGCCGGGTACGTGGATCCTTGCCACGGTGCGATCGCACCTTCTGGAAGCGAGAGATCGGCGTTTTTAACGATCAACTCCCGATCAAATTTCAGCCGTTCGCCAAGCCCTTCACAGCAAGGGCACGCTCCGCGCGGGCTATTAAAAGAGAACGCCCGAGGCATTGGCTCTGGAACGCTAATCGCGCAATGCGGACAGGCTAGTTTCTTCGAGAACAAATGGTCAGCATCGCCAACTACGTTGACAATGACCACGCCGCCTCCGACTTGGACAGCCTTCTCTACGGCATTGCGCAGTCGTTTTTCTATCCCTGACCTCAATATCACCCGGTCGACCACAACTTCTATGTCGTGGCGTTGCTGGCGTACCAGTTTCGGGGCCTTGTGAATCTCCACAACACGTCCATCGATGCGCGCGCGCACGAAGCCGCTACGCGCCACCCTTGCAAGCTCAGCTTTAAATTCTCCTTTCCGGCTGTGCACGATCGGTCCGAGAATCTGCAAACGTGACCCGTCAGGAAACGCCTTCACCTGATTAACGATCGCACTTGTCGTCTGTGCACGTACAGTGTTTCCACATTGGGGGCAATGGGGTGCGCCAACACGGGCATATAGCAAGCGCAGATAGTCGTAGAGTTCCGTAATTGTCCCTACCGTCGACCGTGGATTTCGGTTTGTCGTTTTCTGTTCAATGGCGATTGCTGGCGATAACCCCTCGACACTCTCTACGTCAGGCCGCTCCATCTGCTCTAAAAACTGCCGCGCGTACGCTGACAAGGACTCTACATATCGTCGTTGCCCTTCGGCGTAGAGAGTGTCGAACGCCAAGGAGGATTTACCGGAGCCCGACAGCCCAGTTAAAACCACCATGCAGTATCGCGGAATATCGAGATCCACTGCACAGAGGTTGTGGGTCCGTGCTCCTCTAATACGGATTGTGTCGTTCATGCCCAATACACCATCTTATTTAGCGCTCAATACAGCAGCCGAAAGTGCCGTAATTTCTGTTAACATCCTATATTTACCGTTCCAAGGAATTCTCGGCCTAAGGCAAACTGTACACAGATTCCTGCCTACCCTAGTCTTCATATATTAACTAATGAATCAATTTAGACCGGTTATAGCTTAGAGAGGTTGGTGGCGAAGATGACTCTGGTTCTGTTTGAAATTGTCCTGAAATCGGAATGTGTGGACCAATTTAAGGGCGTGATGGAAGTAGAGCTCCCAAATACACGAAGCTACGAAGGTTGCCAACAGGTCACACCCTTTCTGCACGAAGACGGCAGAACCTGTGTCTTAGTCGAACAGTCGGAATCCAAGCACCATTTTGAGAAATATTTGGAGTGGCGCGCTGCACCAGGCCCAGGGTTTGCTTCTTTAGAAGATCTAGCCAATTTGATCGACGGAGACCCGAGTATTCGATACTTCGAGGCACTGGAAGCCTGATATTTCGCCCCTGGTGGCACCCGGGCAAGCTGGAGGATTGCCGGTGTAGCGGCCTTGTCATCAGGTTCTCGCCCTCAATCACACTCTTTGCCCGCAGAAATATTTCAAGCGAATAACTTTAGCACCATAGGTTCCGGCTACGTGGCCCTATAACGGCCCCTTCTGGTAGGTTTCATCGATGCTTTCTGAAAACAACCCTGAAAGTCTTTGCCCTGGCCTCTACTTAGTCGCCACACCGATCG
>JAYYTT010000131.1:0-3025 GCA_036344375.1 Acidobacteriota bacterium
GTATTTGCATCATACTCAAGGCGATCGCCACGCCCTGTTCCCGCCAGGTCGCTCATCACAACTCCAGTGCGGATTTCCATTGAATCCCACCCACCATCTTCAAGGAAACGAATGATCAAGAGATTGCCGCCAATCGTCCGGCCGCCCTCCCCTTTCGTCTGGACGACAGCCTCACCTGCAAGTCGCAATTGCATCGTCGGTGATCCCTGCACCAGTAGTCGGTTTCCAGTCAACGTTACGTCTTTGAGAACCGCCTCATCCGCTGCGTTTGCAGTTGTATTGGCTAGGCTGACAAACACGGTACCCGTAGCTTGCAAATCGTTGGCGGCAGGCAAAATTTGGATCTGGTCAGCCTGAAGCAACCGGGTGCCGTCCCCCTCCCAAACACTCGCATTTCCATTAAAGGTCAGCGCCTCTGCAACACTGACATTAAGCGATTCTGCCGATGCTTGGATTTTCGTCGAGTTGCCAAAAAGCGCCCCCAGCATCTGAACGGCTTCCCCACCGAGTTGAGCATTAACGCCACCAGATAAATCAGCTCCTCCCTCAGCACGGAGCCGCACTTGGCCAGCTTGGACATCCAACTCATCGGAACGAAACCGCGGTTGCGGTAAGCCTTCTAACAACCAATCCCCCGTTCCAGGTTCGTACACTCCGCTATTGGCACTAACGTCTCGACCATTACCAGTATGCTGCACACCGTCCGGCCACTCCGCTCCTGTCAACACGCCATTGGTGTCCCCCATCGGCCACGGCTGGTTGACGTCTTCATAGACAAACCTAGCGGAGGGTCCATGAAAACTCAGGGGCTCCTCACCAGTGCCAACAAGCAGAATTTCAACATTGCCTTCGGCATTCAGATCCTCAGTGTCGCCAGTACCAGCCGTAAGCACATCGGAAAAGATGTGCACCAATTCACTATTCGAAGACGATGGAAAAAAATAGGCATTGCCACACGCTACGATTGACCCTTCGACGTCACCACAACTCCCGCTCAGCAACCGTGGCATTTCACCCAAGACCAGGTCAAAGCTGTCAGCCTCCAAGACTCCAGTCTCGCCCAACTTGAAAAGGGGCCGCCGCCCATCTATCTCTGAATCCACCCGAAGGCCGGTGGCTTCGCCATCAACAATGTCGACCACAATTAACTCCCCAGACACAGTGTGTTCTCTTGCCGAGTTGGCAGCTAGCCACACGGCGCGGGCGCCACCTGAAGCTGTAATAGAACGAACCGCGGTCGCTTCGTCATTGAGATCCATGAAAATCTGAGTGGCAACCAGTTCAGCTTCTGGAAGTACCGCACGGGCGTTGTCAGTCACGGTAATCGAACGAACTGTAGTTGCCTCACTGTCGAGACCGATGAGGACCTCAACCCCGGTAAGCTCCGCTTCTGGAAGCGATAACGCAGGTGAGCTGAGCAATCTCAGTTCAGAGCTGGCGTTGTCATACAACATTTCGCCGGACGTACCACTAAGATTTAGCATGGTGGTCGTTTGGCTACTTGTATCACTCCACACCTTCACCGACTCCTCTACGTCTAAATGTCGCGAAGATGGATGGGCACCCCATAGTTGGGCCATTCCAGTATCTGGATCGTAGTGGAGTGTCCGCGACTCAATCACCAATCCACCGGTACTGAACAATACGCCGTCGTCAGTTAGCAATCTCCCGCCGCGATACCTCAGTCGATCGGAGCTAAACGTCACGCCGCCTGGAAGCAAAGCAGAAACTACTGCCCGCGGCCCTGGTCCGGCGACTTCGTCAGAGAGCAACTCGATACTTTCGAACTGCTGACCCTCGACTGGCACCTCATAGGGAACTCCCATGAGCGAATGTGCCGTTAGGCGCGTAGCCTCCGGAGAATTTGTCCCCTCCTCCGAGTGTTTATAAATCACCATACCGACGTTCCCAGAGAATTCCTCGACTTCACGCCGCTCACCGTTGATTTCACGAAACATGCGCACACGATGGTCGGCACTAAGCTCACCGATCGTCAGCCCGCTGGCAATCGTCGTCGCAGTAGGCTCCTTGGCTTTTGAAACAATGTCACGGCGCAGCCCTCCGCTATCGCCATCTTCGACTGCGGGGCGACCCTCCCAGGATGTCCACACTACTCCCAAGACCCCAATGATGAGCAGCGCCAGCAAAGATCGAACAATTGTTCGGGCGCCCATCCTAAAACTCGGCTGCCAAGGACCCGGTCCAACCGAATCCACTGCGGCCAGGGTTCCATCTCCCCGCCAGGTCGGCACGCAGGGTTTCACCGCTCAAACCGAACCCAAACGTGTACATCGGTCGCCTTTCAATTGCCTTCAAGTCAAACAACAAGCCGCTCCGCAACGCTATTCTGTCGCCACTCCACTGTATGCCGCCGCCGAATTCTCGCCGCTCCCGGGCACCCTGGACGAAAACACCAGACACCAGGTCAAGATCAAGAGTAAGAGAGAATTGCGGGTGGGGCAAAAACATGCCGCCAATACGAACCTGGCGTGGCAAACGAAACTGCCCTTCGTTCGTTGGAGTTATCTCAGTGGAACTGTCAAGTTCCGGAGCATTGAAGTTCTTCACCACCGCGCCAATGCGCAACATTGAGGAAGCCATAAATAAAAGACCCAGGTCAATGCCGAATACTGTGTCCTCCGATGTCACTGAACCGCTATGGGCCAAGCCAAGAAGTTTGCCAGCCGCCAGATCAGCACCCTCTAATGAATCCAAAGACACTCCGTCTAAACGGCCCTGTGCCTGTACCAGCTTGACACTCCCACCAAGAACAAGGCGGCCTTGCATTAACGGGTGTGCTGCACTGACCTGATATTCGCGCGTACGCAATGCCGCCGTATCTATATGAACGGAGCCATCGATGAAACTAGCAATTTCGTCAGCATAGGTGATCTGCTGAAACGAAGCCCCAAAACGAACCGAGGGTACATAGATACCGAAAGTTCGTTCATCAGTAAGCCCTGAACTGCCCGACATTAGCGTCGCCGACGCATCCGCGTTTGTCAGTTCATCTGAAAAGCCACCT
>JAYYTT010000132.1:0-2235 GCA_036344375.1 Acidobacteriota bacterium
CCTTTGATCCTACTCTCGCTAATTCTCTCTACCAATTCAGCCGGTGCACAGAATAGTTCCCAAGACGGCCGGTTAATAGCCTTAGAATCCAAACTTGTAGACCTGGAGACAGCACAAATTAGCATTCTGGGCCGACTTGATCAGCTATGGCTCGACCTTGATAACACTCTTGAACCACTGCGCGTGCGTCTTGCCGAATATGGTGCCAACACAGGAACTCTTGAGTCTCGATTAGCCGCCCTGGAAGAACAGCTCGCTCTACTGAACGAGAATCTTCTCAGCATTGCCGGAGGAAGCCGTGAACCTGATAATGCTTCAGCGCGCCAGGTCTCCGGATCGCCAATGCCTCCTCCTCAACAACCCGCGGGGGTACCCGGACCGTCAGTTGCCCGCCCGGCAGCGTCCGCCCAGCCGCCCCCAGTACCAACAAAGTCGGAAGCCGACTCACTCCACTCGGCGGCATATACAGACTATTTGTCAGCCAACTACACACTCGCCATCGACAGTTTTCAACAGTACCTCCGGCTTTTCCCGGATGATCCGCTTGCCGACAGTGCCCAGTACTGGATCGGCGAAAGCCACTATTCTTTGCAGCAGTACCAGCTGGCCCGCACGGCGTTTATGGAAGTCGGACGGCGGTACCCAGGCTCCCAGATGGCTCCTGATGCTACGTTTAAGGCTGCCCGCTGCCTCATCGAACTAGGTGAAGGGGCTCAAGCCATCAGTGAACTCATCCGCGTGGTAACTGACCACCCGAGTTCAAACGCTGTCCCCATAGCTTGTATGCAAATCGAACGGCTTGGTGGCGAGAAGCCGGCCGGCTGTCCCGGCAATTAGAAAGCAATTGCAAATGGCTTGCAAAATGCACGAGGCTCAGCGCGCTCTTAAGCTTTCGTCATGCTCGGCGCTAACTTGCGGGATGATCGCTTTCTTTACACTCCTACTATCGTTCGGCTGCGCCCAGGAAATCGAACGCGTACCTGAGATATTCCGACCCACTAATGCTCATGAGGCTTACCGCCTCTCCCTCCTGGAAGCCAACCTTGTCAACTCAGCTTTGGGTCACGACTGGGTCGAGGCTTCAGAGACAGCCTTGCGGAAGCCTGCCCATATTGCTTCGCCTTTTCGTGAGTCTGGTTACTTCGACAAATCAGTAGCCACTGCTATCGGTTATGTCTTTCCTGTTACCGGTGGGCAACGGGTCGACGCCACAGTTGTCCTCCAATCACACGAGCCTCTCCGTGTATTTATGGATCTATTTCGCCTTGTGGACAATGATCCGGAGGCCCCCATCCATATTGCTAGCGGCACCATCCTTATCGAACCGCCAGCCGATATGGATCCAATTCCCGGCAGTGCCCCCGAATCCTCGCGAAGGCTTCGCTTCGAGCCTGTGCGCGACGGAACCTACATACTCCGCATCCAGCCTGAACTGCTCCGGAGTGCTCACTATACTGTCGGGCTAACAATCGACGCCTCTCTCAGTTTTCCAGTTGCCGGTCATACCGGCCGCTCGATCTGGAGC
Source organism: Acidobacteriota bacterium (assembly GCA_036344375.1). Lineage (GTDB taxonomy): Bacteria > Acidobacteriota > UBA890 > UBA890 > UBA890 > UBA890. The sequence continues at coordinate 1,526 of JAYYTT010000132.1, forward strand.
GCGTTTGGTGCTGAGCGTGATGGGGGCCGACGTTCACACCGCGGTATCGATATCTTTGCTGACCGTGGCACCCCGGTACTCGCCGCAGCTGATGGGGTCGTCAGTCGGGCTACCACAACCGCCGTCGGCGGCAACGTCGTCTGGATTAATTTAGATCGGCGGCGAAATGTTCGCCTATATTACGCTCACCTTGATAGCCATAACGTCGAATCGGGCCAGCGAGTTAAGTCGGGAGACCAACTAGGCACCGTGGGAAACACGGGAAATGCACGAACAACACCGCCACACCTCCACTTCGGTGTATACGCTCGTGGTGCTGTTGACCCATTGCCCTTTCTCGAACGAATGCGCACAGAACCACAATCTTTAACTGCCGACCTAAGTCGTATCGGAAGTTGGTCCCGCACAACCGATAGCAACGTTGTTGTCCGCACTGGACCAAACAGTGGTGCGCACGCGCTTACCACTCTCGATCGACACACTCCTGTTTTGGTGTGGGGCGCAACCACCCATTGGTATCGGGTTGAGCTTCCCAATGGGGCTAACGGCTATATCATCGGTACCACCACTGAGCCTACAACGCCTTTACGCAAGGAATCGGTGGCTAGTATTTCCAATGTTTTGGACCACCCAGCGCCGCAGGGGGCAACAATTCAGCAATTCGCCCCGGGTTCAGAACTACCTGTTTTGGGTACTTGGGGGGAGTTTCT
>JAYYTT010000133.1:0-2154 GCA_036344375.1 Acidobacteriota bacterium
TCCGTGGAGAACAACGTCGTCGTTCCCTCAACCGAAGTCGGGGTCAGGATCGGACTGTCAATGAGTACAAAACCACGGTCATGGTAGTAGGAGCGACAGATATGGATCACTTTACTGCGCACCCTAAGAGCTGCGACCTGAGAACTCGATCGCAGCCATAGGTGGCGATGATCCATCAAGAATTCGGTCCCATGTTCCTTCGGGCTGATGGGATAGTCCGGGGCCATGTGGACAATTTCAACAAGCTCTACCCCGAGCTCAAACCCAGTCGGTGAGCGAGAGTCCGCACGTACCGACCCGGTTACAATGATCGATGATTCTTGGGTGACTTCACCAATCAGATTCCACGAGGTTTCATCAACATCCTGGGGCGTAGCGACTGCCTGAACCGTTCCAGTCCCATCGCGCAGCTGCATAAAGGCGATCTTGCCACTCGACCGTTTGTTGTACAGCCAACCACGGATGGTGACCGTTTCTCCCTCGTGCGCGCCGAGGTCTACAATGTAGATTGATTCAGGCATGATGACGAGCGATCGTACCCTTGCGTATGGAGTGCGACAAGCCGACAGACAGTTAACACTCCCAACTCAAAGGCTGTCAAAAGCAACGAGTTCGGTAAGTAGATCATCCCATCCAAGACTCATGATGGCGCGTTTCGCATGTTTCCATGCGCGGTCGGCGCAAGTAGCGTATTCGACGCAGCCAGCGACGCTAACCTGGTACCCAAAAGTACCAAGCGCTTTGAGAGAGCGCTGCGCCGCGGTCAATGCGAGTGCTTGACGGGCACCGGCAGTCAATAGGCTCGGCTCGTCCGGCACATGTGCGATCGTACTGACCGGCATGCTAGTTCGGTCACCCGCCCAAAACGTCTCGATCGCGGCAACCATCGCGTTTGTTGGCACGTCTCGGTAATCGTCACCCAGCAGCGACACAAGATCATAAAATAATGGCCCTTCCATGGCGTCTTGGAAGTCCACCACCATTAGCTCTTCTCCAACTAAGAGGTTGCGAGAATGGTAGTCACGATGGCACATACGACTCGGCAACTTCGCCGTGGCGACAGCAAGTCGCTCAAAAGCTCTGTCACGACCCTGTGATGGGTCACTGTTGAGCCAATGGCGCAGGGCGTACTCTTCTGTAAATGCCAGCTCGTTCCGTAAACGCCCGGCATCGAGTTGCCAATCCGGGTTTGGGTTTTGCGACGCTGAACCATGCGCCTGTATTGACAGGATAACCTGCGTCGCCTCAACATATCGCTGAGTCAACTCTTGGGTTTCAGCGTGCTCGGCAAGTAGGAGGTCACCACCGTCTTCGACTAATAGAGCCCGGTTGGTAGCACCAAAGACCTGCGGTACCCGGACGCGGGCCTCATTAAACCAACGCGCCGTACTTGTGTATCTCATAATGGCTTCAACATCGTCGCGTTCGTAAAGGACCAAAACGACCGACGCTGGTGGAGTGTCGCCACTCGACAACGTAGCGGTCGACTGCTGCCGCTCCGATATCGTCTCAGGGGATGGGATGACCCTATAGAAACGTCGGAGAGACGCATGCAAACCCAGACGCATAGCGCCCCCAACCGGCCAGGGGAAAGGCAATTCCATAACACCCGGCATTTCCCGCAGTTCGCTCCATACATTGCCCTCCTTATTGCTCATCAAGTTTTCTTGAGCACCTCGGGTGCAATGACTTGGTTAACACAGCGTGCCCCAGATGGCACCACGCCGTCTTCAAGAATGATGCAGCGTTCGACATAAGCACCAGCCCCAATCTTGGCACGCTTCATTAGTACGCTATTGAGTACCGAAGCACCACGGCCAACACAAGCCTCGGAACCTATGACCACCCCGGAGATTAACGACGCCTCCTCCAGTTTGACTTGTTTGTCGATCATAAACGGAGGGCAAGTGTGGGCGGGCAATGGGCCGACTAACTCACGCCCATAACTACCCGAGCCGAGCCGCTGGTATCCTTGAAAAGCAAGTGGGAATTCTTCGCGACGCAAAGCTTCGAGCTGGCAGGACACGTAACGTCCAGGTGTTCCGATTTCGTACCAGCTACCCGGGACTACGAAGCCATGGAGCGGTAGCCGTTCTTGGAGCAATCGAGCGTAAATTGGATCAACTATGCCGCAAAACTTGTTTTCGGGAGCTA
>JAYYTT010000134.1:0-3853 GCA_036344375.1 Acidobacteriota bacterium
ACGGGAGCACTCCGGTTGAGTTTCCGGACTTTACCCGAGGTCGCTGGCGAAGCTATCCGCGGTTAGAGATAGTGCACGCTTGACGCGCCGCGCGGCTGTCGTGCTTGCTGGACCCTGTGGCGTGGTCTTAACGCTGGTTTTTGCCTCCGCATCAATACAGGGACCTGACCTTACTTCTATTCGTCGCAATTTGATGCCAGTCCCGGAGTCTGTGCGTTTCAGGGGCACGCCGTTGCCGATCGATCGAACTTTTACGGTTGCGTTACGTGGTCCCTCTGGGACTGCCAGCCCGAGGGTTTACCGTGCCGCGTTGCGTCTTCTCGAACGTCTTGGCCGGCAAACAGGGATCCCCATTCCTATTGAGATAAGCCTGGGCTCTGACGACGCTACCTTATTGATTGAGCACTTTGAATCTGTGCCGGGGGTCCAACGCGTTATCGAGGACGAGTCGTACACGCTCGAAGTCGATGCAGCTGGAGCTGCACTGCGTGCCCCGACCCCGTACGGTGTTCTGCGTGGCATCGAAACATTCCTGCAACTTGTTGAGGTCGCTGTCCCGGCTACCGCTGTAGCTGCGGTTGATAGGCCTTCCACAATCTCAGGTCTCGAACCTGAGCCGGAGGACTTCATCGTTCCTGGTGTGGAAATTCGTGACGTGCCGCGTTTTCCGTGGCGCGGCTTGCTCATCGATCCGGGCCGCCATTTCCTTTCAATCAATGTCATGAAGCGCAACCTTGATGCCATGGCGGCAGTGAAGCTCAATGTTCTGCATTGGCACCTCTCGGAAGACCAGGGATTTCGAGTTGAGAGCAGGATATTCCCCAAATTGCACGAGCTCGGTTCTGGAGGCTTTTACTACACGCAAGACGAAATCCAGGATCTCGTTGCCTATGGGCGCGATCGTGGAATTCGGGTGATGCCGGAGTTCGACATGCCCGGCCACGCGACGAGTTGGTTTGTTGGATATCCAGAGCTGGCAAGCGCACCAGGTCCGTACGAAATAATTAAGACTTGGGGAATCCAGGATCCATCAATGGACCCAACACGTGATGAAACTTATGAGTTTCTGGAGGCGTTTATCGCCGAAATGGTGGCATTGTTTCCCGATAACTACTTTCACATCGGTGGTGACGAGGTCAATGGCAACCAATGGAACGGCAACTCTGACATCCAGGCGTTCATTAGTGAGCAAGGGCTCGAAGACAATCATGGGCTACAGTCGTTTTTCAATCGCCGTCTGCAGGAGATCCTCACCAAGCATGGCAAGAAGATGGTCGGCTGGGACGAGATCATGCATCCGGACCTTTCCCCCAACATCGTTGTGCAGTCGTGGCGTGGCCCAGGGATGTTGGCTCAGGGGGCGCGCCTTGGGTTCCAAGGAATTCTGTCAAATGGTTACTACATAGATTTGATGTACCCGGCAGAACAGCACTACGCTGTTGATCCACTCGGTGATCAAACCTCAACGCTAACGGCTGAGCAGCGAGCTCGTATCCTCGGTGGTGAAGCCACCATGTGGGGAGAGTACGTCGTTGATGAAACCATCGACTCGCGGATCTGGCCGCGCACGGCAGCGATCGCGGAACGATTCTGGTCCCCGGCGTATGTGAGTGAGGTAGACGATATGTACCGCCGGCTAAAGACAACTAGCCGGTGGCTCGAGTGGGTCGGTGTCACCCATCTATCGGGCTATCCAGCGATGTTGGCTCGGTTGAGTGCGGGGCACCCGATCAAACCACTGAGGACGCTCACCGACCTGCTGGAGCCACTCAAAGGGTATCGGCGGGGACGGACTCGCGCTTACAGCCGCTTTACACCCTTGAATCGATTGGTCGACGCAGCTCGTCCTGAGAGCATCCAAGCTCGCGAGTTTGGAATTCTAATTGATGAATATCTCGAGTCTGGCCGTAATCGTATCGACGATTTGCGCCTCCGAATCGAGAAACAGCTTGTAAATTGGCGTGACAATCACCAATCCATACTTGTGATCACGGCGTCCTCGACGATGCTACCGGAAGCTGAGGCGCTCTCTGCACAGTTACGGATAACAGCAGAAACGGGGCTAACTGCCTTGAAAGATCTCGACTCTGGTACGCCGACCGGTGATAGTGAATACGCTGCCAGACTTTCGATTCTAGCGAACGCAGACGCAACGCATGGGGCACTCCAGCTGGTGGTTGTAGAGCATGTTCGCCGGCTTGTCGAAGCTGCCCATACTCGCCGCTGGTGATTGTTGTGGGCATCGTTAGTTGTGGCCGGTAGCGGCCAGCAGATTTCGAAGAGTCTCCAGCCCGAGCTTCGAGCCGGTCAGGAGCAATACGACAGTCTGCCCGGCGAAGCGTTGCGGACTCCGCATTAGGGCAGCAATCGTTAGCGCACTGGCACCCTCAATCATTAAGTGTTGTCTTTCCAAGGTGACTAAAATCGCATCCGCGATTTCCTGTTCCGATAGCAAAGCCCAATCGCTGATTACATTGCGGCACGCGTCAAAGGTGATCGAGTCGTGATCGATACCGCCTGCGGTGCCATCCGAAAGCGTTCGCTTTGATTTCATATCAATGATCTTGCCTGCTTGGATCGACTCATACATCACCCGTGAGTTTTCCGGTTGGCAACCAATGATTTCGACCTTTCGATCCCTTGACTTAAGGTAGCTGCCTACGCCAGCAACGAGGCCGCCACCCCCGACCGGAACAAAAATAACGTCGATGTTTTCGGTTTGGCGTTGTAGTTCAATACCGATGGTGCCCTGACCACCGATGATCAGCGGGTCGTTGTAGGGCGAAACATAGACTTGGCCGCGCGAAGCAGCTAGGTTGCGCGCCCTTGTTTCTGCCTCGATGCCATCACCGGGGACCAACTCGGTATCAGCCCCAAACGATTGGATAGCTTCAAGTTTGGCAGGGGAGACGCTTTCTGGCAGAAAAATTGTTCCAGGAATCTTGAAATGATTCATCAGGTAAGCACAAGCTGTGCCATGGTTGCCGGACGATGCTGTTAGCACTCCATTTGCTCGCTCCTTTTCGGACAACGCCAGCATTTTGTTCATTGCGCCACGTAGCTTAAACGAGCCGGTGACCTGACTGCTCTCTAGCTTCAAATATACGTCGGCACTAGTGAGCTGACTCAGAAAGTTACTGTGTTCAAGCGGAGTTTCCCGGACGTGGCCGCGGATGCGTTGTTCCGCGTCGATAACCAGCTCCGCAAAGTCGAGCCTCGCGGCCTCGATCACAATTCAGTCAGGCCATTTGGAAGGCACGAGCACGGTACAGGAAGTCCACGATGTTGCCCTCGTGAGGTTGTAGCCAGTTGAGCTGAATCGTTGGCACTGCTCCGAGGTTGAGCCGGTCAATGTTGTTGGCGTCGAGTAGCGCAGCGCGAAACGGTTCGTCGTTGGTAATGCCAGTTGCCACCAAAGTCGGCCCGATCGATTTGATCATTTTGTCCTGGGGACAATCCACTACGGTCACAAACGGGAACATGTACTCCTTGGAGGCGGCAGGGGAGTTCGGCGAGTCGCAGTGGAGCACGGTGGGTCGAAGGTAATCGCAGCGTTCTTGAACGACTAGGCGGTCACCTTGGCGGTGAGCATTGGTGACTTCCTCGACACTATGATCTTCCGAGGTGGCGTCTATGTCAGCCGAAATGGCCTCCGCCTGCCCTGGGACTGTAAATGCCGCCAGTGCTGCTTGAGGATCATCGGGAGGTAGCGGCGCAATGGGTCCGAGTCGTGCGGCCAACGCCTCAGCAATCTCGGCACCATGACGCGGTGCCCATATTCCAGAACAATTGATGCATGAGCGCCCGCTGTTAACCAGCACAGAGTCGACCATCAAATCGAGGTACTGTTCCC
>JAYYTT010000135.1:0-2028 GCA_036344375.1 Acidobacteriota bacterium
GACCCCGATGCAATCGAAGTTGTGTTTTTCGGTGCAGACAAGGGGGAAGAAGAAATCCGCGGCAACACTTACGAGCAACAATTCGCCCGTTCTCTGCCACTAAGAGAGCCGGTCATGGAAACCGCTATGCTGTGCTATGAAATAAATGGCTTGCCACTAAGCATGGTGCACGGTTCGCCATTACGACTCGTCGTACCCGGATGGTATGGCGTTGCATGGGTGAAGTGGCTCAACCGCATCGATCTGGTCGATCGGCGTTACGTCGGTCGATTCATGTCGCGTGATTACGTGACTTTGCGTGGCGAATTGACAGAGAGGGGGACCGTCTGGCACCGCACATTGGTTGGGCCAATCAACGTCAAGTCGATCACCGCGCGGACAATCCGTCAAGCTGACGGCAGTGTACGGATCGAAGGCGCTGCTTGGACAGACGGCACGCCGCTCAGGTCTGTAGAAATAAGCATCGATGGCAACTCTTGGGTGGATGTAGTGCTTCAACCTCCGCCGGCCGATGCAACCCCGCACACCTGGACCTTCTGGAGTTACATCTGGACTAACCCAACATCAGGGAGCCATACGATTGTCTCCCGGGCAATTGATACGAAGGGACGGGTTCAGCCAAGCGCTGAGGATCCACAGATTGCGATGAAGCGAACCTATTGGGAAGCTAGTCAGCAGGTAGTTCGGGAGATCGAGCTAACCGAGTAAGTTCCGAGAGATGAGATCGGAATAGTGGCTAGGCAGCCCCATTCTCATGTTTAGTGATTCTCAGCCACTCTACCCGCGCCTTACTGCATGCTATGCGTTGCCGATTGTTACAGTACGGTCGTAGTAACCACGATCGATACGGCGAGTCGGCACAGTTGAATCCGGAAAGCGCAACCTTATGGTGTAACTATCTGCTTCTAGGGGCCGCCAGGTGTGAGACCAGAGGTTCCATGTGCTGACGCTTCGGTGTTCGAAGTCCTCGACCGGAACCCATGGGGTGTCTACGTTAAAACGTATTTCGAGCCGATCGGCCGTTCGCTTGCCACCCCAGACAATGCCCACGATCCGGTAGTAAGGTCGCCCCCTCTCTGACCACTTCTCGACTCGAACCGGCATCGCTGCCAAATCCATCTCACCCCGAACGTAATCGCGGGCAAGTTCGGGGATTCCATCATTGCCAGTCCGGGAAGCGTATTCCTTCATTTGAGTAGTCGCAGGAGCTGAATCATTAACCCACTCGATTCGATCAACCCACTTAGCCGCAGCGCAGCCGTACCATCCGGGGATAAATAATCGAATCGGGTAACCGTGATCATCGGGCAATCGTTCGCCATTCATATGGGTAGCAAAGAACGCTCCAGCCGCCTCAAGATCACCAGGATCGAAAACCCAGCTGGCTCCAGGCACGCCGCCACCACGACTCGTATGCTTGTCAAAACCACCGATCAACACCCTCGTAGCACTTGAGAGCGGCCGTGTTAGTTCGAGCAAGTCCGCAGCGGGAATCCCCCCCCATTCACAAGCACTCATCAAGCCGAAGCTTCGCCGGCGCGGATTGCCCGAACACTCAAGCAGGTGTACGCCCTGAGACTCAGCTAGAGATAGCAGTGGATTGACCGCCAAATCCATCGGCTCGTCGACCAATCCATTAACTGCAATCTTCCAGTTGTCCGTCGGGCCCAACAAAGCTGGCTTGCCCGTACGAACAAAAAAATGTTCATTGGGTGTGATCAAGGTGTCGGGTGTCAGAGCCGCGAGCTTGTGAATTACCCGTCCGTTTAAACCCTGACTGATCGGCTTGTCAAAAGCCTCGGTCCACTCGACGTCAAAAGGCACTATACCGAGTTGTTCAGCGCCGGCCGGAATGGATAGCCGAAAGCGACTTCCCTCCCCGCTACCAAGCGCTGTTGCGGGTAGCCATCCAGGAATCGCTGCCGCTGTCGCCATGCCGACACCACTTCGCAGGGCAGTCGAGAGGAGGTCACGCCGAGTTTTTAAACCGCTCATGCCTCAGGCCACCAATCCATTGAGTCTGCCTTT
>JAYYTT010000136.1:0-3422 GCA_036344375.1 Acidobacteriota bacterium
TGCTAACCAATCCTAATACCCTCGGCCTGTTCGAAGACCAGATGGAAGAAATTGCCGAGATCATGCATGGTTGTGGAGCGCAAATCTATTGCGATGGTGCCAATTTAAACGCCATTCTCGGGAAGGCACGTCCTGGTGACATCGGCATAGACGTCTTTCACATCAACCTGCACAAAACGTTTACAACCCCGCACGGTGGTGGTGGTCCAGGTGGTGGCCCGGTGGGAGTGTGTGAACATTTGATTCCCTTTCTCCCGCGGCCGACGGTCGAGACCGATGCTGAGACAGGCAACGCATACCTGGACTGGGATCGACCGGATAGCATCGGCAAGGTCCAGGGTTTTTATGGCAATTTTGCCATCATGGTTCGTGCCTACACTTATATTCGTGCCCTTGGTGCTGTTGGACTACGTCAGGTGGTTGAGGACGCGGTGCTGAACGCCAACTACATCCAGACACGGCTCAAGGAGCACTATCATCTTCCACAAGACCGCTTGTGTATGCACGAGGTAGTTTTTTCGGACAAGTGCCAGAAAAAAGACGACGTTACCGCTATGGATGTCTGCAAGCGGTTGATGGACTATGGCTACCATCCGCCAACTGTTTATTTTCCATTGGTTGTGTCCGGCGCTCTGATGATTGAACCGACAGAGTCCGTGAGCCGTGAAGATCTTGATGCGTTTATCGCTGCTATGGTTGCCATTGCTGAAGAAGCGAAGTCGGATCCTGCAATGGTGCGCGGAGCGCCGCATAGCACGTTCGTGGCGCGGCTGGACGAGGCGCGCGCAGCGCGCAAGCCGATTCTTCGCTGGGACCCCGAGTTGAGCGAAGAGTAGCTGTTTGTGTGCTTATAGCGACAATCTGGAGTCAGAGTAGGCGCGCGTCCTGCTAGAGTCCTCCCATGAGAACGATCGGTGTGATCGGTGGTATGGGTCCGGCGGCTGCAGCTGACTTTTACGCTCGCGTTGTCACGACACACGGTGCTCTGTGTGACCAGGATCACCCGCCCTGCATCATGTATAGCGCCACACAGGTCCCAGACCGCACTGCATTCTTACTTGGGAATGGGGGGGCGGACCCGACTCCAGAACTGGTCGCATCGGTCAACCTTGTAGAGGCTGCTGGAGCTGATTTCATTGCCATCCCGTGCAACTCGGCACACGCGTTTTTATCGGCTATGCGCGCGGCTGTGTCGATCCCGATTCTGGACATGATTGCCTTGGTTTCTGCGGAGGTCGTGAGGGTAGTGCCTCAAGCGCGACGTGTCGGTGTTTTGGCTGCCAGCGGATCAGTCAAGATTGGTCTTTACGACAAGCCGTTGAAAACACATGGACTTGTTCCCCTTTACCCGGATTCCGAGGTGCAAGACGAGGTGATGGCGGCGATCAAGGATGTGAAAATGGGCGGGGCGAGTGAGATCTCTGACCCGCGCTTGATTGTTGCTGTCAAACACCTTTGCGATAAAGGTGCTGACAGCCTCATCATGGGATGTACAGAAGTTCCTTTGGCGTTGGCTGCTAAAGACAGTCCAGTGGTCGCCATTGACGGAAACCAGACACTGGTCGACATGACGCTGAGACTGTCACTTCGACAGTTCGATTTCGAGGAGATCTTGTATGCAATTCGTTGACGTCTCGTTGCCTGGCGGGCCACCGCGGGAGTACGAGGTCGTCCTTGGGATTGAACTCCCGAATGGCATCGCTGATGACCTCGTGCGTTGGCAGGGCACACAGCGCTGGGCGGTAATAACGGACACTAAGGTCGGACCTCTGTACGGCGAGCCGCTGGTTCAGGCTCTGAGAGAGCTCGGTGGCGAGGCCCAATGTTTAGAATTTCCAGCTGGAGAACGGTTTAAGACCCGTGAGACCGTCGCCGATCTACAAGACCAGCTGATTGATCTCGGGTACGGTCGTGACTCCTGGGTCATTGCTGTGGGTGGTGGTGTCGTCGGTGACGTTGCTGGGTTTGTCGCTGCGACTCTCTTTCGTGGCATTCCCTGTGTCCAGGTGCCGACGACGCTACTCGCTATGGTTGATAGCAGCGTTGGCGGTAAGACTGGGGTGGACACATCGGCAGGAAAGAATCTAGTGGGTGCTTTTCTGCAGCCGAGACGAGTATTGATCGATTTCGGGACGCTTTCATCGCTGCCTCCGAAGGAGATAGCCTCCGGGATGGCCGAGGTCATCAAGTACGGTGTCATTCTCGATGCGGATCTTTTCGAATCGCTTGAAGAGGACCTTCTTGAGGCGACATTGAGCGGGTCTGAAGCGGCGTTATCGCGAATCGTTGCTAGATCCTGTGATCTAAAAGCAACCGTTGTGTCATTAGATGAGACAGAGGGTGGTTACCGACAAATCCTCAATTTTGGCCACACGGTTGGCCATGCTATCGAAACGGTACAAGTCTACGGCTTGCGCCACGGGGAGGCCGTTGCAATCGGTATGGTTGTCGAGGCGAGGCTAGCAAGCCAAAAAGTCGGTGCTCCAGCCGATCTTGCGGATCGCATCTCAAGCTTGTGTGCTCGTGCTGGTTTGCCAACACAGTTGCCTCCTGGCTGTTCAGCTAATGACATTGTTAAGGCGGCATTTCATGATAAAAAAGTGCGCCGAGGGGAAATTCGTTGTGCTCTCCCCAATACACTGGGAACGATGAGTGCCTGGGATGGTGAATATGGAATCCCTGTGAAAGCCGAGGAGTTAATGGCTTCGTTGCTGCCGTGAGGCCCTGCGTTGTGTCGTCAATCGCGGAGAATGGCTGGTTCGACAACGATACTGGGAATGCCGGGGCAAGAAGCCAGACAGCAGAGTTTCTTAGTGCGCTATTTCAGTAGGCGTGCTCATGACCGAGACCGTTAGTAATCGTGAGCCAGAGAATTTTAAAATCGAGGGTCAGTGACCAGTTTTCAATGTAGTAAAGATCGTACTGGATTCGGCGCTCCAACGAAGTGCTACCCCGCCAGCCGTTTACTTGAGCCCACCCCGTCATACCGGCCCGTACCCTGTGCCGGAGCATGTAGCGTGGGATGTGCTTACGGAACTCTTTTACGAAGAAAGGACGTTCCGGACGTGGCCCGACCATGCTCAAATCACCGCGGAGAACGTTAAAAAACTGTGGCAACTCGTCCAGGCTGAACTTCCTGAGGAAGCGACCCACTGATGTAACCCTTGGGTCGCTTTCTTCTGTCCAAACTGGCCCTGTCGATCGCTCTGCGTCAACGACCATCGAACGAAACTTAAGCAGCTCAAAACTCTGGCCTTCGAGTCCCATACGCTCCTGCCGGTAAAGGATTGGTCCACGCGAAGTCAGGCAGATGACGAGTGCGATCAATGGAAAGAGTGGGAGAAACAAGACAATACACGCGAGTGCCGCGAGCACATCCATGCAGCGTTTTACCGCTCCAGCAAAGCCACGGAGCGGTGTCG
>JAYYTT010000137.1:0-2405 GCA_036344375.1 Acidobacteriota bacterium
TTGCTACCGATGAAAGCGCCGTCGTCGATTACCGTCTTGTGTTTCTTGGTCCCGTCGTAATTACAGGTGATTGTTCCGGCGCCTATGTTTACATTCTCGCCGATATGGGCATCGCCTAGATAGGTCAAATGCCCCGCCTTACTGCCTGCCCCGAGGCGTGACGCTTTAGTTTCGACAAAGTTGCCGATCTTGACACCGGGGCCGATTTCCGAGCCTGGTCGTAGCCGGGCATACGGACCTAGCGCTGCTTCGGCTTCGACAGAACTTTCTTCGACGATTGTGCCATCCAAGATGGTTACGTAGTTACCGATCTGGCTGTCGGTTACTCGCACACTAGAATGAATGACGCAGCCGGAACCAATGACAGTAGACCCTTCAAGGATGGCGCCAGGGTACAAGATAGAATCCGTTCCGACACTCACGTCGACGTCGACATAGGTGGTCGCGGGATCCCGAACCGTAACCCCAGATTCCATCAAGCGGGTTAGCTTACGGAGACGCAAGAACGCCTCAGCACGAGCCAGCTCAGCTCGCGAGTTAACCCCATGTAATTCAGCGGCGTCGCCATGGGGGATTGCACGTATGGTGGCCCCAGAGGCGGACAGGGTGGCGAACACACCGGTCAAGTAACGTTCGTTTTGGATGTTATCGGTGTCAACCTTGCCAAGAGCGCCACTTAAGACTTCAAGGTCGAAGCAGTAAACACCCGCGCAAACCTCTGGCGATGTGTCTTGGTCCGGTATGGCGTCGGACGCTTCCACAATTCCAACCAACCTGCCGTCACCGTTCCGCAGTAGGCGCCCGTAGTCGTTCCGCCCATCCGGTCTCACCGACAACACGGTTGCATCGGCATCCACCGCGGCCGCTACGAAGGCCCGCAGCGTTGACGATAGTACCCCGGGGCAGTCCCCGTTCAGTACAAGCAAGGTCCCACTGGAACTTTCAAGCGCTGCACAACCCGCAGCAACAGCGTCTGCAGTGCCGCTAGGCTGGTCCTGCACAGCAAACGCTACCGGGTAGTTGGCGAGCGAGGCGCGTAAAGCCTCGTCCTTAGGCCCGACAACAACGTGAACAGAATCAGCGTCGAGTTCGCATGCTGCTCGGACCGTGTGAACAATCAGGGGAAGCCCGCTGCAAAAGTGCAGCAGTTTAGGCTGAGCGGATCGTAACCGTTTGCCTTCACCAGCGGCAAGGATCAGAACGTGCAGCGGCATGGCGAGCAAATCAATCGATGTCGTCTTCGCCCTGCGGTTCCGTCAGCTCTTGGAACCGAGGATTGCCGTGAAGCGGCGCGAAATCGGGATCATTGTGTGCATAGACACGATTGGTCTCATTGATGTTTATGGCCGCTTGAAGCTGTTCAGTGGCACCCTCTTCATCACCTGAGACTCCTAAAGCTAGCGCACGCACGTACATTATCCGATCGTCTTTAGGTGCCTGTTTTGCAGCAACCCCCAATATCTTAAGGGCGCCCTCGACATCACCGTTGTTGAAAAGCACAACACCGTGGTTGTACATCTCCTCAGCGGTCTTCAGAGTTGGCTCCAGCGGTTCGGCCGAAATGGTCGCCGACAGATACTGGCGCGCACGGAACACTAGCCCCATGTCGGTGGGTGGACCATCGAGAAGAGCCTGGAAATCTTTGGCGGCCTCCGAATTCTTGCCGGCATTCAGTTTCTTCACCCCAGCCTCAAATGTTTTCAATGCTTGGGCAACTGGTGCCTGTTTGCGGGACTCCTCCCGTCTTGCTTTTTCAACTTCAGCAGCATCACGAGTTTTTTCGAGTCTGTCCGTGCGTTCTTTCTTAGTTTCTTCGTACACTTCGATTCGTCGCTCCAATTTATGGATGCTTTCGATTGGTTCTGGGGTGGGTTCTTTGGGAACAGTGGGTTTCTCGTACTGTACAACGGGCGCGGGTTCCGGGGGTCTTATTGCCTCGGCGAGTATTGCCTGCTTCTTTAACCCCATTCGGCGAATCTTTGATTCCATCGCTTTGGTTGTGACGCTGAAATGTTCGGCGAGCTCACCGTACGTCTGAGCCAGAAAATTGTTCCGGATATGCTCTTCTTCTTCAGCGGTCCAGTTTTTGGCCATTGACTCTTGGAATCAAGCGATTGAAAAATTGAAAAAGAACGTAAAACGTGGCCCATTGCAAGGGCGCTTTGTAAGAAGGGTACAAGATCTTGGGATGTAGCCGCACCCGGGAGCCCCTTTTCGACTATCGTGGCTGGGCGACCCCAAGTATCTTGACCGCGGCCAAAAAGGAATTCGAAAAGGAAGTCCCGTCGGACTTACACTAACGTGTGCTCCAGAGCGGGGCGGGGTGGATTTACGGTGTTGGGCTCGGAGTGTACCATCGCCGCCCTATGGGAACTCTTGTAGCGCTTGAAGGTATTGACGGTTCA